>JBFKDP010000065.1:0-15024 GCA_041619575.1 Litorivivens sp. | reverse complement strand
TATTAATGCTAACCAGTTTCCGGCAGGTTCAGATATCGATGATACGGATATTGGTTTCAGGACGGGTGTCGGCTTTCGTTCGGGCCATTTAGGTGGTGCTATTTCCTATGTCAGTTTTGGTCAGTCAGCAGTCAGTACGCCCACGGCAAGCGCCGAAGCTGAAACTGACGGCATCACACTGGGGCTGACCTTTGACCTTCCGCTTGCTCGGGATTTCAGTGCATTCTTCAAGGGCGGCATTATTAGCTGGGAGCAGGTCACGGATGAGCGGCAGGTCGGCTCGAGCATCATTAGTCGCTACTATGAAGATGGTGTTGACCCTTTCTGGGGCGTTGGGATGCGATTCTCGGGTGCTCCGGGTATGAATATTGTGATCGAATTTGATCGCTTTGAATTCAAGGATAACGGCAGCGATGTCGTTGCCGACTACGATCTGATGACCATTGGTGTCGAATTTTTGCTATAAACTGATGCAAACAGAACGGCGACAGGGAGGTCGCATCCATGAAACACGCTTTAACAGGCGCGCTGCTGTGCCTTATGCTGGGCAGCCCATCTATCCACGCCGCTGACTGGTCTGATTGCCGCCGCACAAAACTCGAGTCGCTGCAGTTGCAGAAGGCACTTCGCAAAAACTATCTGACCAGAGGCTATCGTAGCCGCAGTGCGATGCGTGATGCCATGCGCCGCAAGGACGCCTGGCTTTGGCGGCAATGTCGCCGCTACAGCAGCGACCTGCGCGAGCTAGCAGTCCGCAGTCGCTAGCTATGGCTACTCAGCCTTGCGCCATTGAACATGGTTGGCGCTGGCTTTGTTCAGTTTGCCAAGGCTGGACTCAAAACCACCGGGATCTTTGCTGCCGGTTCCACACACATCGGGCACTGAGCTGTTTAGCTCGAGCAGTGGGGCTGCCTTTTCTTCGCTTGCGACCACCGCATACACTGCTTTCAAGCCTTGAGGCAGCGAAAGCGTGACGGGTTGGTTGTTGGCATTGGCGGGTAGTGCGACCTCTGTGTCGCCTGCCATCATTTGTTGATTGACGCCGAGGTAGCTGCAGGTATTGGGAAGCAGTCTGACCAGGGTGTCAGCACCAGTGACAGCAAATAGCGACAGCGTAGTTTGCGCTGATTTTTTCACTTCAATACCGATACATGCATTGGGCTCGGTCGCCAGCGACACAGTTTTGAAGCCACGTGACCAGGGTGTCAGGCTTTTGCAATAGGCGGGTGAGCGCGGGGTGCGCAGCGATAATTCGCTGATCAGCACGTCGCCCAGGGGTGCTGCCTTTTTGGCGGCCGGCTTTGGTTTGGGCGCTGGTTTAGGTGCAGGCTTTGGTTTGGGCTGCGGTTTTGGTTCCGGTTTGGGCTGCGGTTTGGGTTCCGGTTTGGGTTCCGATTTGGGTTCCGGTTTGGGCTGCGGTTTGGGTTCCGGTTTCGGCGCGGGCGCTTTGGGCTGCGGTGCTGGCTTGCTAATCTCTATGGCTGCAACGTTGTTGCTTTTTGAGACGCTACCTTCTACACCAACGATCGCAGTCGCTGCTTCATCAATTTTTGCTGAAAGACTGGCTAATTTGCTGTTGCCTGCCGACAGGGTAGCCTCGTTGAGTAAGCTTGCAATTTTTTGCAGTGAGCCATCATTAAGTTGCTGGGCAACGCTGTTGAACTGGCTGGCTGCTTGCTTGACAGTGCTTTCCATTTCGCTCGCGAAGCGTGTTCCCGGTGCGGCGTTGGCTAGTGCTTTTAAACCCTGAACAGTCTGCGCGGCAATACCTGCGATAGCGAGCTTGTTTTTCTTTGCAGCGTCAGCGGCGGGGTAATGCTTGATATTACCCTGGCTGCGCTCGACTAGATCAAAGCTGCTGCTGGTGGGGTGCTCTGAACCATTGATCAGTTTTTCGTTGGCGATCAAGTGGCACTGAAAGCAATTGTTGGCCAGACCGTAGAGATCTGCTGGATACACCATGCCGGCATCGTGCATGGCTTTATAGCGTTGGCTTTTGTGCGCTTCGCTTTCGCTTTCCTTGGTGACGCCGGGGCCGCCGTATTCATTGTGTATTTCGACCCAGTCTGCAGCGGCGCCGTGGCAGCTCTGGCATGAAATGCCTGCAACTACACGCTCGCGACCGCGCGACTCGCCGACAGTGTAGTGGCAACTGGCGCATTCGCTATCCGGCCGCCTTATTGAAGAGACCGAAATGCCCAGTGCATCAGCAAATTCGCGCGCCTTCTTGCCACGGTGTAATTGCCCATAGGTATTGAAGTGTTTGGTATTGCGCCATACTTCAATGGCAGATTCATGACATTCGGCACACGTATTTGTATCAACGATTTTGCTTGGGTCGTGCGCGTTGCCTGCAAAAATACTGCCCGGTAGCAGGATTAGCAGCACGGCAGTACACAGCTTGAAGTAACGTCGCATAGTCGGTTTTCCATCTGTCTTATCGGGTTATTGTATCGTTGATACTTGTAAAGTGGCAGAGACGGCGCTTACTGAGGCTTTATTTCCTATCTCGGGTTGAATACTATAGGCGTTCAACGATCCGCGAGCTAGGTTACGAACCTTTACCGCAAATGGGGGCGGGTGCTCACGCAGAACAGTATACCGAAGCTGTTTGTGATGCGCATGCGTGTGTGGTGGAAGCTTGCAAATATAAAAAGGATTTGCCGCGATGAAGACCGGGGTTGTGAAGCTTGTATGGGGATGGTCTGTCGTGAGGGTTATGGCGCTATGTTGTTTGTTCATCAGCGCCACGGCTCTTGCTGAATCGGACCCGCACGCCGCTGTTTTTTCCGAAGATCAGTTTCCTTCTGCGACCAAATGCGGAAGTTGTCACCAGCAAATATTTGAAGAGTGGGCGACATCCAATCATGCCTACGCCAGTATTTCGCCGATGTTCCATAAATTCGAGCAGGCCATCAACAATCTGGCGCCAACCATCAATCATTTCTGCGTACGCTGCCACCAGAGCGTCGGCACTACACTCGGCGAGGATCGCTCGCTGCCGCTATGGGAACGCTCGGAAGTATCACGTGAAGGCGTGACCTGCGTAACCTGTCACAGGGTCAAAACCGCCTACGGCAAATTTAATGGCGAGCGCCGAATTGAGCCGGGCGAAATTTATGACCCCGTATATGGCGCAACTGACTCACCTGAACTCGATAAAGTTATTGCCAATAAAGATTACTATAAGGTCAAAACAGAGAAGGGTGGCAAGGGTAAAGATATCCACACCGATGTCATCAAGTTTGAGCAGCTGAATAAATCTGAATTTTGCGTCAGCTGTCACCAGGTAGCGGTCAATCTCGGTATTGCTCTGGAAGTGGTCTGGAATCAGTACCGTGCGAGCCCCGCTAATGAAGAAGGTATTACCTGTCAGGATTGCCACACCGGCTCGGTGCCAGGGCGAGCAGAGGGTTACGACACGGCGCCTGTGGCCGTTGTTGCAGGTAAACCGATAGAGCCTAATCGTAAACACACTAATCACGCCTTTTATGGTCCCGGCTACTCGATTGCCCACCCGGGTATCTTCCCACACAGTGCGGATGGCTCGCCTTGGAGTATCGATGAGTTGCTGCAATTTGATTGGCGTTCCGGTTGGGGGTCTTTTGAGTTTGAGCAGGATCTCGAAGATGGTCTGATCAAGGCTGATTTTCCGGAAGTCTGGGCGGATCGCTATGACCGAGAAGATGCCTGGCAGTTTATCCAGACGAATATCGAGCGGCTGGAAGAGCGCGATGAGTTGCGTAAGCAGGTTATGGAAAACGGTACGCACCTGGATGGCCCCTTCTTCGACGACGATCTTGAAGTCGGCGACGGGATTGATTTCCACTACGTTCTCAAGAATCTGAATAAAGGCCACAACATGCCTTCGGGTTCTCTGGGTGCGCAGCCGGAACTCTGGTTGAACGTCGCCTTGATTGACCCGGACGGCAAGCGCATCTGGGAGTCAGGCTACGTAGACAGTTATGGCGATATGGCTGATCTGCACTCCAAAGACGTGCGCGAGGGCAAGATCCCGCACGATGACCAGCTGTTTAATCTGCAGACCAAGTTCCTGACGACGAACGTCAAGGGCACCGATCGTGAAATGTATCTACCTGTTAATTTCGATATCGATCAGCTGCCCATGCTGCGTCCGGCCGCACAGCCGGTGACCGTTATGAACCATCCGCCACTGGTGCGGATGGAGGGGCGCAGTATCCCGCCGCTTGGCAAGCGCAAGATTGACTATTCTGTTCCCGGTAAGCTGATTAAGAAACCGGGTAAGTACAAATTGGCCGTCAGGCTGCGTTCAAGGGCGGAGCCGATGTATTTCATGGCATTTGTTGGGGCAACCCAGGAAATGATGCAATCGATGAACGAACGGATGATCGACATTCATCCCTACACCGTTGAATTCGAAGTGAAATAAGGACAGAAGGAATATTGTCATGAAAATAAAAAAGGCCTATCTGCCCTTGGCTTTGGGAGCGGGTTCACTACTGGTTTCGTCAGCACTGATTGCCGCAGAAGGGGAAGTCAAAATGTCGCCGGAAGCGACGGTGACTAAGCACAAAGATTCGGCATTTGCTCCCGATCCTTTTTACGATAACCGTGTTTATGACTACGACGCGCAACTTGAGATATACGGCGGTAAGAGCAAGGTTGATACGCCGCGACCGCTGTTGGAGCTCGGTAAACGTATCTATGACAAGGGCGTCTTTCCGGAAGAGAGCTATATTTTTGGTGAACTGAACCCGGTCAGTCAGCAGTTTACCGTCTACGGCGATTGGCGCACTGCCGCGGTTTATAATGACTTCAGTCAAAATACGCGGGATCGCGCCACTGTAGCAACCAAGCTCACGCTTGAGCTCGATTACAAAATTACCGCCACGGAACGTCTTCATATTGGCATAACACCCCTCGATCGCGATGGTGATATCACTCGCGTCGACTTTGGTGGTGGTCTGGATTCTGAAGATGAAACCGTACTGGATTTGCGCGCTGATTCGGCCTTCTTTGAAGGCGATTTGGGTGCGATTGTTTCCGGTTTTACCGGCAGCTATACCAGCTGGGATATGCCGTTTGCGGTCGGTTTGATGCCCTTGCAGTTTCAAAATGGTATCTGGGTAGATGATGCCTTTACGGGCTTTGCACTCTCGGTCGTCTCCAAACACAGCAAGGCACTCAATATCAGTAATTATGATGTGACCTTCTTTGCCGGTTTTGACAAGGTGAACTCACCTTTGGATGCAGACCTGACAACGGCCGGTATCCAGACCTCCCAGCGGCGCAGCAATATCGTTGGTGTCGCGACCTTTTTTGATGCCACTCAGGGCTACTGGGAATTCGATTACGGTTACACGCAGGGTCAGGACGATCTCGATGATCAGAGTTATCACAATATAGCGGCAGGCTTTACCCGTCGATACGGTGGCTGGTTATCGAACAGTGTTCGTGTGATTACCAACTTTGGGCAGGATCGCGACGAGTTGGCTGCCAATGGCACCAGCTTGACGGCTGACGGTACGCTCTATCTGCTGGAAAATAGCTTGATTACCAGCAAGCCCAGCACTCTGGTGCCTTACTTTAACCTGTTTGCCGGTGTTGGTCGGCCGCAAGCTCTTGCCCGTGCGCAGGCGGCAGGAGGGGTGTTGAAAAATGTCGGTATCACCTTCGAGTCTGACAATATGATCGGCTACCCCACGCTGGATGCCACTGCCTTTAATACCGTTGGTGGTGCGCTTGGGATTCAGTACCTGTTTGGGCTGGACAAGCAAATCGTTTTTGAAATTGCCGGTGTCGATGTGCGCGACGACGATAAGACGGCGACAAATGGTAGGGCTGCAATAGCTGACAGCCAGACTGCAGTTGGTATACGCTATCAGCAGAACCTCAGTAAAGCGTGGCTTATGAGAATGGACGCCAACTATTCCAATAACAAAATTGAGGCGACTGACTTCTGGGGCGCTCGCTTCGAATTGAGGCGGAAGTTTTGATCGTTGCTGCTGTTCAGGTGAATACTGCGCATGCTTAGCTACGCAGCAAAGACAGATATTGGCTGCCATCGCAGCAACAATGAAGATAATTTTGCCGCCTGCCCTGAGCTGAATCTCTGGGTGCTCGCCGATGGTGTGGGTGGTCAGGATGCGGGCGAAATTGCCAGCGAAATCACCTGCCGGGTTATCCGACAGGAGCTGGAGGCTGGCGTCAGCCTAGAGGATGCCATTCACCTGGCCCATGACAGCGTCCTCGGTGCGCCGATGGAAGGTCTTGGGCGGCCGGGCATGGCGTCGACTGTGGTTGCCTTGCTCGTCCACGGAGACAGCTATCAGGTTTCATGGGTGGGTGACAGTCGCTGCTATATCTGGAGCGCTGAAGGCGGCCTGGACCAGGTGTCCCGGGATCACTCCCTTGTGCAGCAGCTGCTCGAAGAGCAATATATCAACGAAGAAGAAGCAGCCGTCCATCCGGGCCGCAATATCGTGCTGCAGGCGATCGGCCAGGAAAACCTGCAATACCTGCACGTAGATTCCATCAAAGACAGCTTCGAAGATGGTCAGGTCATCCTGCTGTGCAGCGATGGCCTCAGTGACTACGTAACGGAAGAATTCATTAATGAAGCGCTGGCAGCGAGCGATGACCTGGATGCGGTCGCAGACGCACTGATTGCCGAAACACTGGCCCGGGATGGCGCCGATAACGTCACCGTGGTGCTGGTTCGTTTGGAGCACAGCTTACTGGGTGATACTCAGGATTACAAAGCGTCGGATCTGCAGGCGCAGGTTGCAGAATCCGCTGAGCAAAGCGCGGTGGCGCCCACGGTCTCGGCGGCTTGGCGACCCATGATTGCGGCAGCTGCAGTTTTCGTGCTTGCGGCTATTTTCTACTTTCTAGTTTGATACTTTTATGAGTAATGACAAAACACAAGTGCGTGGCCCACTGCTTGAGTGGTCGCTGCGGTCGATCGCTGATGGAAGCACCATTAGCTTGGCTGACGGCCTCACCGTCGGGCGGCATGACGACTGTGATCTGGTTCTAACTGAAGGCTTTGTGTCGCGCAAGCATGCGACCTTCAGCGTTCAGGGGATGAAATTGCTGGTTGAGGATCTGGAATCCTCCAACGGCACTTATGTGAATGGAGAAAAGATCACTTCCCAAGCGTTAAAGCCGGGCGACAAAGTCAGTTTTGACAGTAACGAGTTTGAAGTTCTGCTGGATACATCGGGTGGCGATACCGATACAGATGCGACCATGGTGCGCACTGCCAGTGCGCCGAGCCAGGCAGAGAAACCGAAGGCTAAGGCGGAACCGGAACCGGTTCCGAAACCAGAGCCGAAACCAGAGCCGAAACCAGAGCCGAAACCAGAGCCGAAACCAGAGCCGAAACCAGAGCCTGCGGCAGAGCGCGCGCCCCTCCCTGATAAAGCCGTCTCGACGGGTGACGTAGAAAAAACGGAAAAACTTGAAGAATCTGCTGATAAGACCGCGGTCTGGCAAGCTGCTGATGTCGCCGATGGTGGTACCGTCATTGTAGGCGCGGGGGTCGGCGTTTCTCGCCCCGCAGAACCCAGTCGCACGGGCATTGTGCTGACAGGTTTGACTGAGCCAGCGACGGGTCGCGAATATACGCTGTCGAAAAAGAAAAATACTATCGGTCGTTCGCCGCTGAACGACATTATTCTGCGCTCAGGGTCGGTGTCTTCCCACCATGCGGAGATTTTGGAAGAGCGTGGTGAGTGGGCCTTGTATGACCTGAACTCCTCGAATGGCACCTACCTCAATGGTGAGCAAATTGCTGACGCCGTGCTGGAGCCGGGAGACATTATTGCGTTCGGTAATGTCGAGTTTGAATTTGATGCTGCGGGCAAAACGGAGTCGACTGCCTCGGTCAGTTCGAAACCGGCTGCTGTCGATGGTCGCGCATCGCGTTTTGTAAAACTCTTTGCCATTGCTGCCGTTATTTTGGTGGCGGCCGCCGCCGTGGTGCTGTTCCTTCAGCGTGACGGCGGGCTCTCGCTGCCGTCGGTGACAAGTACGACACCCGCTCAGCCAGCCCAGAGCAGTCTGGCATCCGTGATCGGTCTGCAGGAAGTGTGGCGCAGCCCGGTTCGGCAGCGGCAAGACCTTTTGTTAGGGCCAACTCTTGCCGACCTCGACAGCGATGGCGTCGCAGAAGTGATTCTGGCTGATACCAGCGGTCGTCTGCTGTACGGCGATGCTCGCAGCGACAGCATAGGAAAAGTGATTGAACTGGAATCCGCCGCAGCGACTGCGCCGGTGGCGACTTCGCAAGGCTCGGTTATCGTTGTCGGAAACGCCGGCAGTGTTTCTGCCTATGGAGACAAAGGTCAGTTGCTCTGGTCGCAGCCTCTGGGCGTGGCGGCCAAGCAGGTATATACACAACCGATGGTGTTGAATGTGGCCGGTTCCTCGGTACTTGTTGTGCCAACAACGGGACAGGGTCCAGTTGTTATAGACCCTGTCAGTGGCCGTAAAATTGCTGATGGCGCGGCACCGGATGGTGCCGAGCTACAGAGTAATCTGGTCTCAGGAGCCCTAGCCGGTCCTGTTCGGCTTTTTGGTAGCCTGACGTCGGGAGGTAGCGCGCGGATAGTAGCGTGGTCATTATCAGCACAAGGCTTGACGCCGTTGTGGCAAACGCCGGTCCCGGATGGTCTGCAACCTTTCTCGTTGACTCACGCCGGTGATCAACTTGTAGCCTTTACGCCAGACGGTGAAATGTTGGCCTATCAGACTGATAACGGCGAACTGTTGTGGCGTGTACCCTTGCGCTCGCCAGTGCTCGGTGGCAGTGCGCAGCTGGCGGGGAATCTAGTCGTGCCCCTGCAGGGGGGCGAGTTGGCCATCGTGCAAAGCAGCAGTGGTGCCGTATTAAAACGCACGCCTATTGGCGGGCAGTTGGAGGCCGACATTGTGACTTTGGGGGCATACGCCATCGTCGCCGGTGGTAACGGCAGCATCAGTATTGTTGATGCTCAGGGTAATCTAGTCGACAAACAGTTTATTCCAGGCGCCGACGCTTTTGCGGAGCGCCCCAGTCTCCACATTGGTCCCAGTGGGCAGCCATCGCTTTATGCGGTCAGCCTGAATGGTCAATTGGTACATTATGTCTTTGGCAGGTAGCAGGCTACTTGGAAAGGGCGTATAACTAAGAAAGCGATAAGGGTTAAGGATGACGTTCAGGGTGAAAAAAGTATTGATTCTGCTGACTGTGTTTTATGTCAGTGCGGTTGGCGCCGATAATAGTGTGAATGCAGCGCTTGAGAAAATTTCCCACCAAATAGCCTATATCAATACCTTTGGGTTCTGGAAAGAGGGTAAGGCCACGGGTGTATACCGGGTCATCCTGATGGACGCCAAGGGTGAGCACCCTCACTCCAAGATATTTCTACAATGGGTAAAACAAACAGATAACGGCCAAGAGCCGGCCGTGATTGCCATGGCGCCGGTTGATGAAATTAATAATGTTGGCGCGTATGCGCTTTCAGTGCCGAGAATTCTCCAGTCTGACGACGGTTATGTGGTTGAGCTGACGGCAATCAACCAGTACTCACGCGTTGTGCAGAATATCCATCTCGTGCCAACAGAGCTCGGCCGCTATCGTTTTCGTTATGCCGCGTCGCAAACGACCGAGCAGGTCAATGCCGCAGTCAATAAAATACCGTTAAAACTCGATTACTACGTCAGGCCGACATTCTAGGGGGCCTGATCAATAAACAGAATCTGCATAGCGGCGGTGGACAGTATGCTGCGTCGGATACCCGGACATCGGCCGGAACAACTTCAACAAAGGACTATGGGGTGATTAAGATGAAGAAAACACTACTTGCAGCCAGTATTAGCGCAATGGCGTTCAGTCAGATGGCGTATGCCGAAGATTCGTTTTGGAGCAAAATAACCTGGGCGCCTACAGCTGGCGTTCAAATGAAGAATTTGAGTTTTGACCAAGATCTTAATGACCCAAATAACTTGGCTGGCGGAACGCGGTCCGGCGACTTTGAAGTCGATATGCCTGTTCTTTCGCTGGGCTTAACCGCTGTTTATGATCGCTTCTATGTGGCAATCAAGCGAGATGACAGCTTTGACGATGCTTTGACAAATACCACTGTGCCGTTCACTGGTGGTAAATCATCCGTTGAACGTGAAGACATGAGCCTTACCTTTGGAATGAATGTAGTTACGGGGCTGAATGTTTTCGTCGGGTATATGGACGGCGAGACAACGCTTAAAAATATTACCGGGTTCGCTTCGGCCCAAACCCCGCGCTATACGCAAGAGTATAAGGAAGACGGACTCTTTACCGGTGTAAGTTATAGTCTGCCAATTAAGGAAATGGGGACTCTGTCCTTCAGCACGGCTTATGCGTTTATGGACGGTACCTACGAAGACAATTTCAATGGTGCGCCTAACCAAGACTTTGAATACGATGGTGATTCTGAAGGCCTTAGCCTGGGGGTAACCTGGTCTGCACCGATAACAGAGACTATTGGCTACTATCTGGATTTGCGCTATCAACAGTACGATTTTGAGGGTGATGACGCTAATGGCAACTTCCCAACAACGGATGTGGAAACAGAAGAAAAACTTCTTACTTACAGTGCCGGTCTGCAATGGTATTTCTAGGCGCTGAATAGCCTGTAACAAAAAGCCCGCGCTATTAAGCGCGGGCTTTTTTTGGGGCTAAGCACTCGCAAGCTGTTAGAACCCGCCACCAATAAAGCGTTTCTTAATCGCCTCTTTGGTCTCTTCCTTGGGTTCTTCCTTCGGCTCGGGTTTTGGTTTGGGCTGCTCCGCTGCTTGCGGGGCGGGTTCACTGGCTTGAGCCTCGCTGACCATAATTTGTGGACCGCCTGAAGTTTCCTGAGCGTAACGCTGGAGCACAGCTTTCATTGCCTTGGTTTGGGCGGGCCACTTAAAGCTTTCAAAGTCGTCGACAAACTCCTTGGCTTCATCATAGTCCTCATCGTTCAGGTGTATGCCAATAATGCTGGCGTAAACCCCTTCGAGTTCCTGAAAGACCGTGTTAATTTCAGGATGGCGCTGGTCAATATCCTTGGCGGATTGAATGGCCTGAAAACCTGAGCGGTAGACTTTGCGTGCGTCGTCATTGTTGCCGAAAATGCCGGGCTTCTCGTAGGGCGTAATGATGTAGGCCCGGGCGTGTTCCAGCATTTCCGAGCCCTGCTTTTGCGCCCGCATGGTACTGGCCAAGTCCTGTTCCAGTGTTGCAATACCAGAGTAGGCTGGTGTTGCAATCTTGATGATGTCGAGGTGGTTTTGTACTTGGCTAAAGGCCCGTGCATTCAGAGCGTTACGGGCAAACTGCGCCTCGGTATCACTCGTTTTAACCAAACCCTTGGCGTAGCTTTTTTCGTTTGGGTTAAGGGCGATCAGTTTCTTGTAGATTGATCGCAGCTCTGTATTAACGGCGTCGGTGCGGTTTTTGCGTTCCAGTGCGTCGGCGCGGAATAGCAGCTTACCTTCATCCGATGCGGCAAATTCTGCAGCGGCCTTTTCCTCGGCAAGCAAGTTGCGCAGGCGTTCCACTTCTTTGGGATCGGCATTGTTGCGTGCTAGTCCATCGAGCAGGGCCTCGGCGCTGGCGAGTTCTCCGTCATTCAGCTGCTGTTCGATACTGCCATAGGTGGATTTTAGCACCGAGGTGCGCAGCTGATTGGCCCGTTTGTGCTTGGGGTCGAGGTCCAATGCTTTGCCTATGCTTTCAAGAGCGGCAATCTGGTTGTTGGCTGCGATGTGCTTTTCCGCCTCAGTAATGGCCTTGCTAATAGAGGCATCGCGCGCCTTTTTAATGGCGAGTTCTTGGGCAATGCGATCTTTTTCAGCGCGTAAGGCTTGCTGGGCTTTGGTCACGTCTGGGTTGGTCGGCGATAGTTGCTGGGCCAGTTTGATATGCCGTTCGGCCGTGTTGAGATCGCCCTTGGAGATTGCCGATTGTGCTAGCACCGCCAGCTTGCCAACCAGTCGCTCCAGGCTTTTCAGGGCACTTGCGTTGCCGGGATCAATTTCCTGGAGCTCACGGATCTTGTCGAGAGCGCTGTTGCCTTGTGGCAGCGTCAGGCGGTTGGCATCAATGGATTCATTAATTTCAGATTGTAAGGCGCTGATCTTGGCCTCACGTTCACGCTTCGCCTGTTCCTGCTCGGCGAGTTTGGCTGCATAAGCTTCCTGCTCGGCGGCCTTCATCGCTTCCAGCTCAGCCTGTTCGGCATCTGCTATGGCCTGCATAGCGCCGGCCAAGGCTTCGTGTGTGGGTAAAACCTGAGTGGCAGCGCTCACCAATTTTCGGGCGTTGCCGTATTGTTTGGTGGAGACCTGCTTGTCTGCTTGTGCGAGGTAAGCGTCAGCAATAGTTCTCAGTCCGCGTTGGGCGTCCCGGTTGGAGGCGTCAAGTTCAAAGATACTTTGATAGTATTCGTAGGCGTTGGCGCCTTCCGGTTCAGTGAGGTTGCCCGCTGCCATCGCCGCTTCTGCCTTGGCCAGAATGACCTTGATTTCCTTATTACGGTCACCGGCAATAATTTGTTGCTGCTGGGCTGCAATCACATTGGCACGTAGCTCACGCTGTTCGTCCAGTAGCCGCTTGTTCTGGATATAAAAAGTGATCTGGGAAGATTGATTGAGATAGTTGTTGGCTTCGTCCAGTCGGCGCGACGCGATGGCGGTCTGCGCTTGTCCCAAATAGATCCGGAATAGATTTTCTATCGCGGTATTGGCTTCGGGCAGATTGGGGCTGAGAGCCAAGAGCGTGGTCAGGTAGTACTGCGCATTGTTGCCGGTAGGTGTGTAGTAACGCTTGTCGACGATAGCTTGTTCAGCGCTGTCCAGCAATTCTCGCTGTCTTGGGTTAAGTGGTGTCGTTGATTTTTTCGCCACAATAGGAGCAACAGCCGGGTTATTGATATTCTGAGTGTAGTACCAGGCTCCTGCGGCACCGAGAGAAACGACACCGGCCACGGCAATCGCTATGGCGGTTTTGGACATGCCGGAAGGTTGTGGCTCTACCCGGCGCGAGGCTGACAGGCGACTCTGGGCACCGGTTCGGCGAGGAGCTGGAGCGCGGGAGGAGCGGGAGGCTTTGGATACTCTGGATGAACGCAAGCCAGAGCCGCTCTTGCGGTTGATGGCGCTGCTGCCCATGGCCATCTCTTCTCGGGTCATGACTACGGTGCCGGCTCCGGCGTCCGTCAGGTGAGCAGAAACCTCTTCGAGAGCTTCTCGAAACTCCTCGCCAGTCTGAAAGCGCTCCTCGCGATCTTTGGCCAGCGCAATGTCGATAAACTCTTGGAAATCTGCCATATCAGCCGGCAGGGGTGGTAATTCAGCCGTGATGTGCTTGATGCCGATTGAAATAGCCGATTCACCGCTAAAAGGGACTGAGCCCGACAGCATTTCGTAAAAGATAACGCCCAGACTGTAGAGGTCGGTGCGTCCATCGAGTTGGGCGGCTTCTGCCTGCTCCGGGCTCATATAGTGCGGTGAGCCGATAACCGTGCCGGTCATGGTCATTCGCGTCTCGGATTCTGTATTGCGCGCTATGCCGAAATCAGAAATAACCGGGCTGCCGTCTTCGCGAAAGAGTATGTTTTCCGGTTTGATATCCCGGTGAATAAAGTTTTTCTTGTGGGCATAGTCAAGGCCGGTGGCAATCGCCTTGATGATTTCAATGCCTTCGGATAAGGGGAGCCCCTTCTTCAGCTTACCCTTCAGGTCGCCTTCAGGAAGGTATTCCATGGCCATGTAGTGGTAGTCTTCAAACTGGCCAACGTCAAAAACTGGAACAATGTTTTGATGCGAAAGTTGCGCAACGATGCGAGCTTCACGCAAAAAACGTTCACCAAAACTGGCGTCTGACACCAGATGCTTGGCCATGATTTTGAGTGCGACCTCACGGTCGAAGTTGGCTTGTACCGCTAGATAGACGACGGCCATGCCGCCCTTGCCCAATTGCTTGGATATCGTATATCCGGGAATCTCAGGGAAGTCCAACGCACCGTCTCCAGGTCGTGTTGTTTATTCTTTGCGAGGACAAAATTATACCACCGTGTGAACTGGCGCATAAAGCGTAGATTTTTCTCTTGCAAGGGTAGTACCATTGAATGACCAGTGGTGGCAGCTAATCACCATAGGAATTCTCGGTGAGCGTGCAGATGGCCTGGTTACGCAGGTGTCACTCAGATATCGCATCTCTCGCCCAAAACAAGAAAACTAAGGCGGAATCTCATGGCGGCGGCACTGACCATCGGTCGCAAAAGCGGAAACGATATTGTAATTTCCTCCCCCTACCTGTCTTCTACTCACGCTAGCATCGAATTGTTGGATCTTGAGCGGTTTGTATTTCGCATCAAAGATCTTGAGAGTACGAATGGCACCACGGTTAATGGGCGCCGAATTCAGGATGTGGAGTTTCGCCTTGGTGATCAGGTCAAGCTGGGTGAATACGAGCTAAGCTCTCAGGACTACTTACCCTTTTTCTGCAGAATTGAACCGGTCAGTGGGGGTTCTGTCAAAAAGCAGCGAAAAACGAAGAAGGGTGGTGGAGCTCTCGCCTTACTGGCTTTGCTGCTAGGCGGCGCTGTAGGAAGTCTGTGGCCACTTGGTAGTCAGTTTGGTTTAAATGTAGAGCTGACAGTTGTTGTTCTGAGTGTTTTGCTGCTGGTTGAATTGCTCATCGTTGGTGCGTGGGCTCTGTTGCGTAGTTTGCGCCGAAATCGTGCAGACAAACAATACCTTGAACAGCGTCAGCAAGGTTTACTGGAACAACTGGAAATTGATTTACGCAAACGTGAACTGGCCAATGCAGTCGACGAACACAGCTGGAATGGTTATCGAAAATTTGAGGTGGTGCGCAAAGACCCCGAGTGTGGCGATATAACTTCTTTCTACCTCAAACCTCACGATAAGCGCCCCATCCCTTCCTACCGCCCCGGCCAATACCTGACCTTCAAACTGAATATTCCCGGCCACGCCAAGTCTGTTGTGCGCTGTTATTCATTATCGGAT
>JBFKDP010000064.1:0-15171 GCA_041619575.1 Litorivivens sp. | reverse complement strand
TTTGCCGGCGTTTTTGTCGACAAACAAATGCTCGATTCGGAATTGATGAATCTGTGTCATTTTCGTGTTGCACAGCTGCATCGCTGCCGGTCTCAAGAGCGCGTTCTTGCAGACAAGATGGCGCCGAGCAAGCGTTCGGCACTGGCTCAATGGCATCGCGCGGGCGAATTGTCTGCGCTGGAAAAGGCTGCGCTGCAGTTAACGGAATGCTTTTGTCTGGATACCCACAGTATTAGCGATGAGATGACTGCTGCCGTTGTGGCGGAAATAGGTGACAGCGGGCTGGTTGCTCTGCTGGAATTTCTCGCGCTGTGCGACGGTTTTGTGCGCTTTCAGGTAGTCCTGCAAACGGGAGAACCCCAATGAGTGCTTCTCGCGTAAAGCTCCCGGACAAAGCTAGCGATGACCCCATTAGAGGCAGTGCGCTGGCGTTGCAACCCGAGGCACTGACAGCGTTTAATCAACTGTATGGAACGCTATGGAGTCGCGGGGTGCTCGATCACGCTAGCAAGGAGCTGGCGCGGCTGCGCAACGCGCGAAAAACCAACTGTGTTTTTTGCAAAAATGTGCGTTTTTCGCAAGCGCGTGCCGAAGGACTGGATGAAAATCAGGTTGCGCAAATACGCGATGGCTATGAGGACAGCGATCTGTCTCCCCGGCAGAAATTGATCCTGCGTTTTACGGATGTTTTTCTCGACGACCCTCATGGCATAGATGCCAGTTTGCAACAGGCCATGCGCGAAGCGTTCTCGCCGGAAGAGATTGTGGAGCTTACAGCCGGTCTCGCTCTTTTTATGGGTTTCTCTAAAATTGCCGTGTCGCTGGGCGGCATGCCTGAATCGCTGCCCACGTTTGAGATGCCCACGCCGGCGTAATTAGCCTCCCGTCGATTCCAGTTTTAGAAGCGCCTGCTTCAAGAGTCGTTCGATGATCATCAGGCTGGCAATAGGCACCAAAAAGCTGACGCTGAAACGAATAAATAGCAACCAGCCCGTTGTCGACCAGTCCCCTTCTGTGGCGGACAGTGCGAGCAAGATCAGCGGACCGAACACAAATACCAAAGTTGGAACGTAGCGCCACAGGTAATACTCGCGTGTTGCACTGATTTTCTGGTCGGCCCGGTGATAGCAATACAGGGTGATCGCGACTGTCCCCAACCCCACCAGCACACTGTAGAGAGCGTTGAATACACCGCTCATCACCGTAAGAACCGCTCCCAGCAAGAGGCTGATCAGGGCCGTGTTGCTGAGTGCGCGTAGTACACGTATTTGTTTTGCATTCATAAGTCAGCTCCCGGCCGCAGGGCTTGAAGCGCGAATCAGTTCTCAAATGTAGAGCTGGCGCACTTTTCACGGCATTGTAATTGAAAAATAATACGTATAATGCGATGGTAGCGCACTACAAAAATACAGCAATCTACGGGGTGGGGTTCTCAGATGACAGCTTCCAAATCTATACGGGTGTTGCGGCGATTCGCTGCGGGCCTCCTGCTTGCGGGAGTTGCTACTCCCACGCTGGCAGAAAATAACTGGTACGTTGGTTTTGAATATGACCGCGTCATGCTTAAAGACGGTTACGGTAAAGTATTTGATTCCGGACAGCCCGCAAGTCAATTCTGCTTGCCATTGGTTGGAGTTGATCCACTTAATCCTAATGGACCGTGCCCAGCTTTGCTTGGTGGCGCCAACGACTTTAAAACCACTTACGAAGATGACAATGGTTTTGCACTGTCACTGGGCTATGACTTTGCCGGTGCCATCCGTGTGGATGTCAGTGCCAAGCGTATGCGCAATTCAGTGGACACAGTTGCTGGTTTGAATGTGGATGGCGACATCACCTCAACCTCGCTGCTGTCGAACGTCTGGTATGACTTTAACCGGGATGGCGTCGTTCAGCCCTACATCGGGCTTGGTGTGGGCGCGACCAAGGTCGAGTTTTCTGACGATGATGATACGGTTCTGTTTGGTCAGGCGGGTCTTGGCTTGAACTTCAAATTGTCCGATGTCGTGATGCTGGACTTGGGTGGCCGCTACTTCGAATCCAAGAGCCCCGAATTTGAAAATTTCACCATCGATTATCGCGGCACCAGCATCGCCTTGGGTGTGCGCTTTAACTTCCCCGGTGATGAGGTGGTTGCCCAGTCTGAGCTTGACTCTGATGGGGACGGCGTTCCCGACTCGCGAGACCAGTGTCCAGGTACCCCGCTGGGAACCCCCGTTAATGCGGACGGATGTTCGGACAGCGACGGCGACGGTGTATACGATACCCGTGACCTGTGCCCAGGCACACCTCCTGGCACGGCAGTTGATATCAATGGCTGTTCAGATATCGATGGCGACGGCATCAGCGATCGTGTAGATTCCTGCCCGAACTCACCGCAGGGCCAGCCAGTAATGTCCAACGGTTGTGCGGCGGAGCAGTCTGTTGTGCTTGACGGCGTCAATTTTGAGTTCAACAGTGCCAAGCTGGAAGTAAACGCCCAGCGTCTGTTGGACCGGGTTGCCAAGTCCTTGCTGGATTCTCCAACCTTCGTGGTTGAGCTGCAGGGTCATACCGACAATATTGGTTCTGACGCCTACAACCTGATGCTTTCGCAAGATCGCGCAAATGCGGTGAAAGCCTACCTGATAGGCAAAGGTGTTGAGCCCGATCGCATGGTTGCGCGTGGCTATGGTGAGCGCCAGCCGGTAGCGGATAACAGCACTGATGACGGCCGCACTCGAAATCGTCGCGTTGAAATGAAGGTGTTGGGCGAACAGTAAGCGCAGTACCTACTGAAGTTACAAGGCGGGCAAATGCCCGCCTTTTTTATGGGTGTTTGTCAGTTCTCGGCTTTCACCGGCGAGATATACTCGTGAGGGCTGCTTGCGTGGTTGACTTGTGAGAGTTACTTACGAAAGTGCAGCAGGCGATTATTGGCAGGCATTGGGTGGTCCTCGATCAGCTTCATATCGGCCAAATGCGCAAGCTCGGTAATGGCTTCAATGTCGCGGATTCCCATGCCGGGGTCGCGTTGTTTTAGCCATTGATCAAACTGGGCATTGCTATCGCTGGTGTAGTTGCCCTCGTAGTTAAAGGGGCCGTAGATGCAACAGTCGCCGCGGGTGGCCAAGTGCCGCTTGATGCCTTCAAAAAAGGCCTCAACCTGTGGCCAGTGCATAATATGTAAGGTATTGGCAGAGAACAATGCCGCAACCGTGTCGACAGGCCAGGGCTGCGTCACATCCAGCTCCAGTGGCGGCGGCAGGTTGCTGAGGCCTGCATCGTCAATCCAGGCGCGAATGCCGGGAAGGTAGTCCGTCTGGTCTGAGCTTTGCCAAGTCAGGTGTGGCAAGCGGGATGCAAAATACGCGGCGTGTTGCCCGGTGCCGCTGCCAATTTCGAGCACCCGCTCGCGGTGTGCAAAGATCTTGGCAATTACTTTGAAGATGGGGTGTTTGTTGTTTTCGCAAGCTTGTGAAAAGGGCTTTTCCATAAATATCTCTTGCCAGTGTGCTATTCAAGCGCCTATAAAAGGCCAGATATCAAACCATAATACAGCATCAGAGGTGGCTTCATGGACGCGCCAGCGCTCTGATAGAGCATAGTTATCAGTTAGGGAGAACGTTGTGCTAGTCAGTAATATCGAAATTATTCCCGGTAAGCGCATCGGCAAACATCTGGGTCTTGTGCAGGGTAACACCGTACGCACTAAACATCTGGGGCGCGACCTGATGGCGGGTCTGAAAAATATTTTCGGTGGGGAGCTCAAGGGTTATACCGAGCTGCTTAATGATGCGCGTGAAGAGGCCGTTCAGCGCATGATTCAGCAGGCAGAGTCTATGGGTGCCAATGCGGTCATCAACGTGCGTTTTTCCACCTCGTCTGTCACAGCGGGCGCAGCCGAACTGTTTGCCTATGGCACCGCAGTGATTTTGGAGTAAGCGTGTACGACCTGATTGTCTTTCTGGTTCTACTCACACTTGGCTATGGCTTTGGGCGTGTGGCTGAAGCCCGTCATTTTAAATCTATCCGCGAGCGCGAACAGCTTCTCGCACCTGTGCTGGCCTTTAGTGAGCGCCTGCCGCCGCCGAGCACGACGGCCCGACGGGTCACGTTGGTTGGTGGCAATGTTGTGGTGTCCGTGGACTATTTCAAGCAGGTAGCCGCCGGATTGCGCAGCCTGTTTGGCGGCCGGGTCATGGCTTTCGAGTCTCTGCTTGAAAGAGCGCGGCGTGAAGCATTGCTGCGCATGAAGCAGGAGGCCGCTGATCTGGGAGCTGCTATGGTCATCAATGTGAAACTCGAAACCTCCTCAATTTCCAAGGGCAGCAAAGGGCAAGTGGGCGCGGTCGAAGTCTATGCCTATGGCACCGCACTGATCGAGCTGTCGTGACAAGCTACGAAAATCGCTCCGCCCCTGAGGGTATCAACTACAGCCAGGACCACCCACTCAAGGATTTTGGCCTGCTGTTGCTCGCGGCATTGGGTGGCTTGCTTGCCCTGCTGCTGGTCTTGTCGGCGCTGGCCGGAGCCATGGCGCCGCTTATTCCCTTTAGCGTCGAGCGACAGCTGGCTGAAAGCATCAGCAGTCAATTCCCTGCCGCAAGCCTTTCAGGCACTCAACAGCAGAAGCAGGAATACCTGCGGAACCTGACCCGTGAGCTGGTGGCGCAGGAGAACTTGCCGGAGGGGCTGGAACTAACGGTTCATTATATGCCCGGGGCTATAGTCAACGCCTTTGCTACCCTGGGTGGCCATGTCTATATCTATGAAGGTCTGCTTGCTGAGATGCCCAGTGAAAATGCACTGGCAATGGTGCTGGCCCATGAGGTAGCTCATATCCTGCATCGTGATCCAATTACGGCCCTGGGGCGCGGCGTTACCGTATCACTGGCCTTGGCGAGCGTTGCTGGTGTGGCCAACAGCTCGGCGGTAGAGTGGCTGCTGCAACAGATGGGCTTGGTGACGGTGATGAGTTTCACCCGTGATCAGGAGCGTGCAGCGGATGCGCGCGCACTCGAAATCCTGCAGGCACACTATGGTCATGTGATGGGCGCAGAGAGCATTTTCGCCGTTTTTATGGCGCAGGAACACGATGGTGAGTTGCCGGAGATGTTGCGTACCCACCCCCTGAGTGCCAAACGTGTACAGGCGGTTGAAGACTATGCGGAACAGCATGAGCAGCAAGGTATACTGACGCCTCTCCCCGAATTCGAAGCCGCGGCTGAGGAGAGGTCGACGACGACAGGAGAGCAGCAGTGAATTTCTGGTTGATGAAATCTGAGCCAGATGTTTTCGGTATTGATCATCTGGCTGCACGTCCCGGCAAGCGTGAGCCCTGGGATGGCGTGCGCAATTATCAGGCGCGCAACTTTATGCGCGACGAGATGAAAAAGGGTGATCAGATTTTGTTCTATCACTCCAGTTGCCCGCAACCGGGGGTGGCCGGCATTGCCAAGGTCGTCAAGGAATCCTACCCCGACGCCAGTGCCCAGAACTCCGAGAGTAAATACTACGACCCCAAGGCTACGCCTGACGACCCGCGCTGGTTTATGGTCGATATTCAGTTGGTTCGCAAGTTCAAACGCTTGGTGCCACTGTCCGAGCTGAAGCAGAATCCGCAGCTCGATGGCATGCGCCTGCTCGCCAGAGGCAATCGTCTGTCAGTCATGCCTGTTGATGAGGCGCACTTTAACGCCATCGTTGCGATGGTTCAGCGCTAAAGGCTAAGCGGCGCTATCGCGGGTGAAGACCAATTCGCTGGCTGAGGATAGTGCGGGCTGATAGCGGTAGCCCTCACTGTCGAATGCTTTTAACGCATCAATGCTCTTGACCCGGTTTTTGACAATATAGGCGCCCATCAGACCTCGCGCCTTTTTTGCATAGAAGCTGATGATTTTGTATTGGCCGTTTTTCAGGTCTTTGAAAACGGGCGTGATGATCTCGGCATTCAATGATTTCTTTTTGACCGAACGGAAATATTCATTGGAGGCCAGATTGACCAGAGTGTTAGATTTGGCGGCAGCGAGGTCGGCGTTAATTGCCTCGGTGATCTTGTCTCCCCAGAAGCTGTAGAGATCCTTGCCTTTGCTGTTCTCAAAACGTGTGCCCATTTCCAGGCGGTAGGCCTGTATCAGGTCCAACGGTTTAAGTAGTCCATAGAGGCCAGACAGGATACGCAGGTGCTTTTGGGCAAACTGGAAATCCCGTTTTCCAAAACTGTCTGCTTCCAGGCCAACATAGACATCGCCCTTGAAGGCCAGCGCGGCGGCGCGGGCATTGGCTGGCGTAAAGGGTGTCTTCCAGTTCATAAAGCGCTGGTGGTTCAGCTCACCCAAGGCGGGGCTGATCTTCATCAGGCTTGAAATATCGTCTGGGCTCAGCTCGCGCAGCTCCTTGATCAACTGGCGCGATTCCTTGAGAAACTGCGGCTGACTGTGCTCTTCGGTAGGGAGCGGTGATTCAAAATCGAGGGTTTTTGCGGGCGAAATAACCGTCAGCATGCGAGTTCCTGTTACCTGTGTGTATTGTGATCCGTACGCTATAATGCCCGGCTTGGATGTATGACGGGACAGCGAATGCGAATAATAACAGCCCTGTCGGCGCGACTCGACGCCTATAGTGAATCTACTGGCCGCCTGCTGGCCTGGTTACTGCCGCTGCTGATGCTAAACACCTGCGCAGTGGTGTTTATGCGCTATGGGCTGGAGCAGGGCTCAACCTTTATGCAGGAGCTCTCCCTGTATCTGCATGCCACGGTGTTTATGCTGGGTGCTGCCTACACACTGAAGCGTGACGGCCATGTGCGCGTCGATATCCTTTATCGGCAGTTTTCGCCCCGAGCCCAAGCCTGGGTCAATGCTTTGGGTACGCTGATTTTTCTGTTCCCTCTTTGCGGCTACATTATTCTAATCAGTTGGGATTTTGTCAGTTACGCCTGGTTGATTCGTGAATCCTCCGGTGAGCCTGGCGGTATTCCCGCCGTTTTTCTACTGAAAACTCTGATTCCACTAATGGCGGTTAATCTTGCCCTGCAGGGCTTGGCGGAATTCCTGCGCAGCCTGGCGACGCTGCTGGGTTATCAGGCGGAGGTTGCTGTCGGTGTAGCTGCTGACAACGACGGTCAGGAGGGAGCACTCTAATGGTGGAGTGGATACCACTACTGATGTTCGCAGCTGTCTGCGTGGTGCTACTGCTTGGCTATCCGGTGGCTTTCAGCCTGGCCGGTACTGCCATGCTATTTGCGGGGGTGGGCATAATCGCGGGTTGGTTTGACCCCAGTTATCTTTCCGCACTGCCCACGCGGCTGTTTGGCACCATCAACAATGTCACCCTGATGGCCGTGCCCCTTTTTATTCTTATGGGCGTACTGTTGGAGCGCAGCCGTATTGCCGAAGAACTGCTCGATACCATGTCCCGGCTCCTGGGGCGTTTGCCGGGAGGTCTGGGGGTTTCTGTTATTTTGGTGGGTGCTTTGCTCGCTGCCAGCACCGGTATTGTTGGCGCAACGGTTGTCACCATGGGGCTGCTGTCCTTGCCAACCATGCTCAAGCGCGGTTACCAACCCTCGGTGGCAACCGGCACCATCTGCGCTACTGGCACACTCGGTCAGATAATCCCCCCATCTATCGCGCTGGTGCTGCTGGGTGACACGCTCTCGACAGCCTACCAGCAGGCCCAGCTGCAAATGCAGGTTCAGAACCCGGAAACCGTATCAGTGGGCGATCTCTTTATGGGGGCTCTGGTGCCCGGCGTCCTGCTGGTAGTGATGTATCTGCTCTACACCGTATTGCTAGCTTGGCGTAAGCCCGAGAGCATGCCAGCGCTGGTTGAGACCGAGGAGGTAGCCATCGGCTCACTGCTCAAAAGCCTGCTGCCGCCTGTGCTGCTGATTGTTACCGTACTGGGTTCCATCCTGATCGGTGCAGCGACACCCACGGAAGCTGCCGCTGTCGGTGCCCTTGGTGCAGCTTTACTGGCAAAGGCTAAGGGTCAGCTTAGTTGGCGGCGTCTGCGTGAATGCGGCGAGTCAACGCTGGAAGTGACCAGCATGGTGTTTATGATTCTGATTGGCGCCGCAGTCTTCTCGCTGGTATTTCGCGGCTATGGCGGTGACGACCTCATTCAGTCCCTGTTTGCCAACATGGGCGGCGGGGTTGGCATGGCTGTGTTGGTGGTGATGGTCGCCATCTTTTTGCTGGGCTTTATTCTCGACTTTATTGAAATCACCTTTGTCGTGGTGCCAATTGTCGGCCCGATACTGCTGGCGATGGGGGTTGACCCCATTTGGCTCGGCATCATGATTGCCATCAATCTACAGACGTCGTTCCTGACACCACCCTTTGGCTTTGCGCTCTTTTACCTGCGAGGCGTTGCACCGGAGTCGGTGCGTACGCGTGACATCTACCGCGGTGTTGCGCCCTTTATTGTTCTGCAGCTGCTAATGTTAGGCATTCTGGCCTTGTGGCCGGATCTGGCGACAGCTTTGCCCGGCTGGGTCAGGAGCCTGCGCTAGGCCGCAAGTCACCGATTGACAGCGCTACAAGATGCACTTACCGTTGTCGATTAGCTTCTCTATGCATATATGACACCTTAAGGACTCACGGCAATGCGTGAAATTGACGATACCCCAACGCCCAGGGGCGAGTTGGCCTTGCAGACACTGGCTATGCCCGGCGACACCAACCCCAATGGCGATATTTTTGGCGGCTGGCTGATGTCGCAAATGGATTTGGCCGGTTACATTACTGCATCGCGCAGGGCTGAGGGGCGCACCGCAACCGTGGCGGTTACCGGTATGGCTTTTCTTACGCCAGTCAAAGTCGGTTCCGTGGTCAGTTGCTATACCGATATTGTAGAAGTGGGGCGCAGCTCTATCCGCATCAGCGTAGAAGTATGGATCAACCCGCATCGCAATCCGGTGAAAGTCACCGAGGGCGAATTCGTCTTTGTCGCCATCGATGAAAACGGTCGCACCCGGGTTGTCCCGGATAACGACGACTGACCCCCGCATTTCTATTCGCTACTGATAAAACAATAACAAGGTCAATTATGGACATAAACGGCAAAGTTGCCCTGGTGACTGGCGTGACCAGTGGTGTTGGCACAGCAACTGCAGAAGCGATGGCCCGTATGGGTGCCGAAGTTTTTATGGTGTGTCGCAACCGCAGCAAGGGCGACGCGGTGCTGGCAAATATTCAGCAAAAAACCGGCAACGACAAACTCCATTTATTGGTGGGCGACCTCGCCCTGCAGGCGGATGTACGTCGAATCGCTCAGGAATTTCTGGATACGGGCAAGGCCTTGCACCTGCTAATCAACAACGCCGGTATCGTCAACATGCGCAGAAACGTGACGGCGGATGGCATTGAAGAGACCTTTGCGGTAAATCATCTGGCATACTTTCTGCTGACCGAACTATTGCGTGAGCGCATCGTCGCCAGTGCGCCGGCGCGAATTGTCAGTGTGGCTTCCAATGCCCACGAATTTTGCAAAGAAATTCATTTTGACGATATCAACTACGAGCAGCGTGCCTACAAAACCTTTGAAGTATACGGTCATTCCAAACTCGCAAATATACTCTGGACCCGGGAATTGGCGCGCCAACTCGATGGCAGTGGTGTAACGGCCAACTGTGTTCATCCGGGCGCTGTACGCAGCGGTATCGGCACTCAGAATGGTATGTTCGGTAAGGTGGTGAGCAAAATTCTTGGTCCCTTTTTCCGCTCGCCAGCTAAAGGAGCAGAAACATCTATTTTTCTGGCGACCTCTGACAAGGTGGAAGGTGTCAGCGGCAAATACTTCTACAATTGCAAGGCGATTCCGGGCAAGCCTTGGGCGCGCGACGATGATATGGCCAAAAAGCTATGGGACGTCAGTCTTAAGCTGGTGAGTTAGAGCCTTTCCGTGTCCGGCGGGAACGCAGCCGGACACCGCAACGTAAATTTTTAAATCCGCCCCGTCCATCTCAGGTGCACTATGGCGCAACAAGATATTTTGTACGGTCACAGCAGCTTTCTGATTGTTGCGCTGCTGTTTGCCGCAATTGTGGTCTTCAATGAACTGGGCTTTCGCGCAGGCCGGTTTGTCCAGTTGCGCACTGACGACGAGGTCAAAGCGCTGACCGGTTCAATACAGGCGAGCATACTGGGTTTGCTGGCGCTGTTGCTGGGTTTTACCTTCAGTATGTCTATGCAGCGCTATGACAACCGCAGCATGGCGCTGATTGATGAGGCCAACGCGATTGGAACTGCACAACTGCGTGTACAGCTCTTGCCGGAACAATATCAGGATGACGCTCGAGCCCTGTTTGATGATTATGTCGATATGCGTCTGGCCATTGGCAAGCTGGATATGACGCAGATCGAAGCGCGTGCTCGCTATAGCCAACATATTGCCGCCCTGCAAAATCAACTGTGGGCACTGGCCATTGACGCGACAAATACCGACCCCAGGCCGGTAACAACGGGTAATTTTGTTAAAGCCTTAAACGATGTTATTGATGCACAGGGCAAACGCAACGCACTCCTGCAAATGCAGGTACCGGAAATCGTGCTGTTGCTCTTGTTCGTGGTTTTTATTTCGTCGGGTGGCATGATGGGTTTTTCGGCGGGCCTCAGTGGCAAGCGCATGGTTGCGCCCATTGTGTTGGTTTCCCTGCTGATCACCCTGATAGTCTTTATCATTATCGACCTCGATCGGCCCAAGCGTGGTTTTATTCAAGTTAACCAAGCGGTAATGGCCGAGCTGCGCAAAGGTACTACACTCGATTAGAAATCAATAATAATGCCGGGTGTTCCATGACAACGAGTTTCGACCAGTTCTGTATCAATGTCAGTGACCTTGATCGATCCATCAATTTTTATCAAAACGTGCTGGGTTTTACCATTAGCCACCGGATTGAACAGCCGGGCGGCATGAATGTTACGGAAGTGGTATTCCAGGGTGAAAGCGGCAATCGCCTGCAAATTGCCTGTCACCATGACGAAGCCGGACCGATCGAACACGGGAATGCGCTGTGGAAGTTCTACGTCAACACCGATGATTGCGAAGCCGTCTATGCTCGCTGTATGGACGCCGGAATGGAATCACTGATGGCACCCATGCGGTTGGAAGAATGGCCGGTTACCGTGGCGATGTTATGTGATCCTGATGGCTACAAGATAGAACTTGTTGAACAACACGCAGCAACGCCGCCTAATCAATGATCAGGCAAAAATAGGATTGGCGACATTCCCTGCAGTTGAATCTGCATGCCAAGAATTTTGTGGACATTTGTTGGCTAGTTGCCCTTGGATTCTTAGTGACGCCACCGAGTTCCAGGGAAGTGGAGAAGAAGCGGCGGTCGATATCGGCTTGTAGTGAACCAAATAATGTCTGAGTTTTACAAGCGCCTGAGCAGCATTGTTGAATTACAGCTAGGCTTTTCAGGCGCCTTTCTTTAGTTTCAAAGGGCTATTTGGGCCGTTGACCATGATTCCATTAAGGGGCCAGTGACTGACTCCATCAGTTCTGCATGAGCAGGGTGCATGACGTAGTTTTTGAAATCTTCTTCGTTGTTGAAATCCAGAACCAGCATATAGTCTGCATTGCCGGGAAAGATCGCCAGGTCGGCACCGAAACTGCTGTTGACGATACCGCTAACCCGGTTGGGCATATCGTTGAAGGCAGCGTTTACTTTCGCGAGCTGCTCGTCGGTGATGGCTTCTTTCCATTTCATGAGTACTACGTGCCTGATCATAAGCTTTCCTGCGTAAGATGATATGTACTATTTATCTGAATTTAAATCGCGGGTGTTAATATACGCCTGTTCGGAAATGCGGTGGTAGTTGCTGGCATTGTCGAGAAAGGATTTCCAGGATTGGTACACTTTTTTGGCCATGGGGTCGCTGGCAATGACTTCCTGCAGGTATTCGTCTGAAGCCTGTCTCAGTGCGATCAGTACGTCGTCGGGCAGGGGTTTTACATTGATGTTGTGCTTGTCCAGCAAGAGGTTGAGTGCTGCGTTGTTGCGGGCCGTATACTCGTCGAGCATATCCTGATTGGCGTAGCGCGCCGCCACTTCAACAATGCGCTGCAGATCCTTGGGTAGTGATTCAAAGGCTTCTTTGTTGACCGTCATCTCCAGCGTTGGTCCAGGCTCGTGCCAGCCGGGGTAGTAGTAATAGCGGGCAACTTCGTGCAGGCCAAGCGACATGTCATTGTAGGGCGCTACCCATTCGGTGGCGTCGATCACCCCGGTCTGCAAAGAGGTATAGAGCTCGCCGCCGGGCAGTGTGACGGCTGTGCCACCGGCGCGTTGAAAGACTTCTCCGCCGACGCCGGGAATGCGCATTTTCAAGCCTTTGAGGTCGGCGACGGAGTTGATTTCCTTATTAAACCAGCCCGCCATCTGCACACCGGTATTGCCACCGGCCAATGGAATCAGGTTAAAGGGCGCGTAAGCTTCTCGCCATAATTCAAGCCCGCCACCAAAGTGCAGCCAGCCGTTCATTTCCTGGGCGGTCATTCCGAAGGGAACCGAGGTAAAAAAAGGCGCTGATGCGAGTTTGCCTTTCCAGTAATAAGCGGCGCTGTGTCCCATCTCTACGTTGCCAAGCGAAACCGCATCAAACACACCCAGTGCTGGTACCAGCTCGCCAGCGCCATAGACTTTGATATTCAGCCGCCCGGCGCTCATTTCCCGCACGGCCTTGGCGAAGTTTTCCGGTGCAGTGCCGAGGCCGGGGTAGTTTTTGGGCCAGCTGGTAACCATCTTCCAGTGGTAGACCTTCTGGTTGCTGGACGCACTCAGCGTGTCGCTGCTGAACTCCTCTGCGCGTTCGCTGGCATAGAGCCAGAATAAGCCGACCAGTGCGGTGACCAGCGTGAGGATGATCAGGGTTTGTTTATTATTGTGAGTGAGGCTCATGGGGTTCTCGCTGTTCTAATTGGCGGCGTCGGGCGCGATAGTTCGGGTCAGTATTGCCCCATTGCCAAACTGTGGTTTCAGTTTGAAATTCAGAGGGCCTCCAGCTTGGCATACTGTAGCACCAGCCATTTGCTGCCTTCCGATTCAAAATTTACCTGTACTCGGGTATTGCTGCCCTGACCCTCAAAATTCAAGATGGTGCCTTCACCAAAGATACTGTGCAGGACGCGCTGACCCAGTGACAGCCCGCTAGACTCATCGTCGCTGCGCATGCTGGTGCTGGCAAAGCTGACCGGGCGACTGATCTGGGTATTGCAGCGAACTTCACTCAAGTATTCCTTGGGAATCTCCGAGAGAAAACGTGATGGCGCGTTGTAATTTTCCTGGCCATGCAGGCGTCGGGTTTCCGCGTAAGTCATAAACAGGCGTTGTTCGGCCCGGGTAATGCCCACATAACAGAGTCGCCGCTCTTCCTCGAGGCTGTTGGATTCTTCCATCGACATGCGGTGGGGGAAGAGGTTTTCTTCCATGCCCGCGATAAATACGACGGGAAACTCCAGGCCCTTGGCCGAGTGCAGTGTCATCATTTGCACACTGTCTTCAAATTCGTCAGCTTGCTGTTCGCCGGCGTCCAGTGCTGCTTGATCAAGGAAGGCCCGCAGCAGGGGTACGTCTTCGTCGTCCGTTTCAAACTGGCCCGCCGCTGTAATCAGCTCCTGCAGGTTCTCGACACGGGCCTGGCCCTTCTCGCCTTTTTCTTTCTTGTGAAAATCGATCAGGCCCGATGTTTCGATGGCGTGTTCAACCTGCTCATCGAGCGGTAGATCGGCAATGGCCTGCTCCATGCTGCTAATCATTTCACAGAAGGCGCTGAGTGCGCCGCTGGCGCGGGCGGGGAAGACATTGTGTCGCAGGCAGCTTTGCGCCGCAGCCCACAATGAGCAGCCTTGATCGCGCGCCGTTGCCCTGAGCTGTTCAATGGTACGGGCGCCAATGCCACGGGTGGGCGTGTTGATAATCCGTTCCAGCGCCGCGTCGTCGTCGCGATGCATACACAGTCGCAAATAGGCGAGAGCGTTTCTGATTTCCAGCCGGTCATAGAAACGCTGACCGCCGTAAATGCGGTAGGGTAGACCGGCGCGAATCAGATTTTCTTCCAGTACCCGCGATTGAGCATTGCTGCGGTAGAGAATGGCCATTTCCTTGCGCGCGAACTCGCTGGTCAGGCTGTCGATACGTTCTGTAATAAAGCGTGCCTCGTCCTGCTCATTGAAGCCTGCGTAGATTTGAATCAGCTCGCCTTCTTCTCCCTCGCTCCACAACTCCTTGCCAAGGCGGTCGCGGTTATTGGCAATGACCGCATTGGCCGCTTTGAGAATGGTTTGGGTGGATCGGTAATTTTGTTCCAGACGAATGGTTTCAACGTCGGCGAAGTCTTTGGAGTACTGCTGGATATTCTCAATCCGCGCGCCGCGCCAGCCATAGATGGACTGATCATCGTCGCCGACTGCCGTTATCGGTATCTGCTTTCCGGCGAGCAGGCGCAGCCAGGCGTACTGAATGGTATTGGTGTCCTGAAATTCGTCCACCAACAGATGACGAAAGCGATGCTGGTAGTGTCCTAGCAGTGCGCTGTTGTTTAGCCACAACTCGTGGGCGCGCAGTAGCAATTCGGCAAAGTCCACCACGCCCTGTTGTTGGCAGATTTCTTCGTAGCGGCGGTAGACCTTGAGCATGGTGGTCAAAAAAAGATCACTGCCGAAATCTTCAATATGGGCAGAACGCTTGCCCTCGTCTTTCTGGCCGTTGATAAACCACTGGGACTGCCGTGGTGGCCAGCGGCTTTCATCGAGCTCCAGTTCGCGGTGGATGCGTTTGAGCAGGCGCAGCTGGTCATCGCTGTCCAGAATCTGGAAGTTGTCGGGGAGGCCGGCATCGCTGGCATGGGCTTTGAGCAGGCGATGGGCAAGGCCGTGAAAGGTGCCTACCCACATGCCCTGATGGCTATAGCCCAGCAATTCGTCGATGCGCCCGCGCATTTCTCGGGCGGCCTTGTTGGTAAAGGTCACCGCAAGAATGCTGTGAGGAGAAAAGCCTTCGGCCTGAATCAGCCAGGCGATACGATGGACCAGCACGCGGGTTTTGCCACTGCCGGCACCGGCGAGAACCAGGGAATTGCCGGGCGAAGCTGCGACGGCCTGGCGCTGGGCATCATTGAGACCGTTAAGTATATGAGAGACATCCATGGGCGCTAGTTTATCGTGAATTGGGGCAAGAGT
>JBFKDP010000063.1:0-15210 GCA_041619575.1 Litorivivens sp. | reverse complement strand
ACACAAGGCAGCCCAGCGCTTGGGTTTGCGCACAACATTGAGCAATAGCATGGGGGGGAGACTCCCTTAACCAGCAGACGGAATGATTCGAGGCAGCCATTGTAAGGTTAATGAGAATTGTTCGCAATTAAGTGGGTGGGAGCCGGCCCCCGGCCCAAAGCGAGGGGCTGACCGCTACAGCCAAAAGGAGCTGAGTACACCCGGGTCAAAATTCAGTGCTGCAGTCAGGGTCTGATACGCCTTTATCGCTAAGCGACAAAGCTCGCTTGTGCAAGGTTTTTGGCAAACGATGAGTGCAATTGTTCGGAAGTGAGAACACGTCGGCTCTGCGCTTCTGTCACAGTGCTTGCTAAACTTTTGCAACGTAGTACTCTTGGTGCATGAACGTAAATTGTCATTCACAGTATTACCTTTCCTCCGGCTTACGGGATGCCTTTCCCGTTAGTGCCTTCCTCACTATTGGCGGTTAAGCGCCTTACTGTCTTAACCGCCCGAAAATAAACCAAACAAAAACCGAATCGTCTCGAGCGTTGTGTTTGCTCGGGTCGGATTTTATGCGCCATTTTTTGCCGTGTGAGGGTGAGCTATGCCTGTCGATAATGAAACTGAACTAATTATGTGTGAATCAGACTACGAAAAGTTATCCCATTTGGTGGAGATCAGTCGGTCGGAGGCTACGTTGGCCTTGGATAAAGAATTAATGAAAGCTGCAGTCTGTGAAGACGAGCACTTACCCGACAATATCGTGAGTCTTTATAGCAAGACGTATTTTGTTGATATTAAAAGCGGCAATCGACGCGTTGTGACCATTGTCATGCCCTGGGAATCGAACGTGACCGAGATGCGTATATCGGCGCTTTCGCCCGTGGGGATTGCTCTCATTGGTGCGCGCGTCGGTGCAATCATTGATTGGCCACTGTTGCAGGGCAAAGTGGCTCGCTTGGAAATAATTGCGGTAGCGCGACCGGAAAAGGCTCGATTACATGCATAGGCTCACTTTTTGGAATCGCGCAATAGACCTCTTGGACGCACTGGCTTCACTTGAGTCGGGTCAATGTGAGCTGACGCTGCCCGAGCTGCTGTCGACTTTTGCTGAAGCCCATCATGGACTGTTTGAGCCGGAAACGGACTTTGAAGCCTATGTGCTGGTCGCCATAATTAATAAGACCAGTCGAGTGTTAGCGCACACTGAGACGGAGGGCTGACATGGCGCAGGAAAAGGAAAACTTTGATTCAGCGCACAGAAGGCTTATCGATACCATGATTTGCGCAAATGCCGAAGGCTATACCAGTGATGGTGAAGTGCTGGTTACGCCCATTGGCCTGCTGCCGCGCATAGCAGCGAGCCTGGCCATGCTGAGTTGCAACACAGATATCATGATGACCGATTCGGAAGCCTTTTTACTGTCGACCCCCAATGCTGTTGGTGCGAGAAGGTCCCGGCGCCAGGCCAATGAAAGCTGGATGGGATTGTCCCGCGTATTTGATAACGTGTGGGGCGGTATGCGTCATATCACCTGTGGGCCTTCGCAGATAGATTGTTACGGGCAAGCCAATATCTCAATGATTGGCGGTAAACACGATCAGCCCAGAGTGCAGATGTTGGGGGTGAGAGGCTTTCCCGGGAACTCGATATGTCATGCCAATACCTTCCTTGTACTCGACCATAATCGCCGGGTCTTTGTGGGGGGTGAATGCGACTATGTCTGCACGATTGGCTACAACCCTGCGCGGCTTCCCCGGGGCTACAGCTTTGCTGATATCGATCTTCGCCAAATCATCACCAACTTGTGCGTGATGGACTTTGGTGGCAAAGACTGCGCAATCCGAGTTCGGAGCCTGCATCGCGGCGTCAGTATAGAGCAGGTGTGCGACAATACGGGTTTTCAGCTGCAATGGCCCGGGGAAATACCGGAGACTTCCGAGCCTACAGAGGAGCAACTGCAGTTGATCGCGTCGATTGATCCTGAAGGCCTTCGCTATCGGTAAATCTACAGGACTTGGGCTGCACTGGTATTTCACTTGAGTTATTGAGTGTAATCGTTTACAAAAAGAAGCTCCGAGCACCAATACGATAATAAGGGGTGAGTTGTGCGCCAACTGTTGAAGTTTCTTTTGCGCGGCCTCGGCTTTGTGCTGGCCTGCGTTGCGCTGTTTGCCGTCTATGTGCTCGTCAAGATTGCCGTGTACGAGCAGGTTGACGACGAGAAGCATATAGCCAAAAAGGCAGACTACCTGCAGCGACTCGCGTTGGCAGAAACGTCGAAGCGCAAGCCCAATATTATCTTCGTGTTGTATGACGATCTGGGCCTAGGTGACTTTGGTGCGGCGGCAGACCCCGACGCAGATGTGGCTATAGCAACCCCGAATATCGATGCTCTGGCAGAGCAAGGTGTGCAGCTGACGCAGTTTTACGCTTCGGCACCCATATGCACACCGTCGCGCTTTGGATTCCTGACCGGGCGCTACGCCGAGCGCGCCGCTTTACCGCACGTGGTGTTCCCGCAGGGGCACCCCATAACCCGCTACCTGGAATTTGCGGGCGCGACTACCCGCATTCCACGGCATGAAATTACCCTAGCGGAAATTTTGAAGGCAGTCGGCTATCGCACAGGCATGGTTGGCAAATGGCATCTTGGCGATTATGGCGATTCCACGCCGAACAAAATGGGTTTCGACAGCTTTTTCGGGCCGCTTTACAGCAATGACATGAAGCCCTTCGCGCTTTATCGCAATGACGCTGTGGCCGAGCCGGCACCTTTTGATCAGACTCGACTGAGTCGGGTCTACAGTGACGAAGCCCGGGCCTTTATTGAAGGCGACAGCGATGATCGGCCGTTTTTTCTCTACCTGGCTCATAGCTTTCCCCATATTCCACTGCACGTCAGGCCAGACTTGTTGGGTCAGTCCCGTGCGGGTTTATATGGCGATGTCGTGGAAGAGCTGGACAGTGGCATTGGCGAACTCGTGGCTCTGTTGCGTGAGCGTGGTGAGCTGGAAAATACCCTGATCGTGATTAGCTCAGACAACGGCCCGTGGTTTCAGGGTAGTGCGGGGAGTGTAAGGGGCCGCAAGGGTGATGTGTTTGAAGGCGGTATGCGAGTCCCCTTTGTGGCTTACTGGCCGAATCATATTGAGGGCGGGCGCCTTGAGTCTGCAATGGCAATGGGTACGGATTTGTTGCCGACCATTCTCGACCTGCTTGATGTTTCGGCTCCGGATGACCGGCTTATCGATGGTCGAAGTCTGCTATCCGTTTTGATGCAAGGCGGTGAGTCACCTCATGAATTTCTCTACTACCTTAGCGGTGAGACCTTTGCCGTGCGTGACACGCGCTACAAATATATGCGCAAGCGCGGCATTCCTTATCACCTTGCAGGGAGAGGGCTTGGCTTTGCCATCCCGCGTGGGCCCTGGCTGTTTGATCTTCAATCTCGCGGCCGCGAGGATTTTGATATCTCGGCGCACTTGCCGCAAAAGGCGAAACAGCTGGCAGGCGCTCTTGAGGAATTTGACGAGCGTCTTCGCGAGAACCCCCAAGGGTGGATAAACTAGCCAGGCTGGCTAAAGGCCCGCGTTACAAACATAAAGCCGCTAGGGCTCAGTGGCGGTAAGCCTTAGGCGGCGCATAAAATTTTCTCTTTCAGTTTCGTCGATCTCTCGCAGGCGCTCAAAGCTCACTCCCTCATGGGGGGCGTCGGTTTGGCCGCGAATCCCCCACAGTGGCCTGGCGCTTGCCGGGTCGATGGCGTAGCGGAAGTCACCCACAAACCATTCCTGGTTAGTCTCCAATGCCGGATAGCGAAATACCCAGCCGTCAGAAAAGTGGGTAAAACGCTCAATATCCCGGGCGATACGACTATTTCCTGCGGCGAGCTGCTCTGACCGCAGCGCCGCTATGCTGTCGCCCGGGTGCAGAGTGGCCTTGCCAAGAGGGGGGATACGTACAGCCACGGCGTGGAAGGTATCGCCATCATCGACAAGACCTCGCCACAGCAGCAAATTGGCGAAGGAGGGCTTGGCAACAATCCGTTGGGCGGATATCCCTTCGGCCTGAGCCCAGTGAGCTGTTGCCTGCTCTGCCCGATGGTGCTGCCAGCCGCCCAATGCGAGATACATGGCCGCCCACATGGTGGCAAAAATACTAAACTGGATTTTTTGGCGCCAAAAGCACAGACCCAGGAGCAGTAGCACCGGTAGAGTAAAAAGCGGGTCGATAACACTGATCCAGTTCAGCGCGGCCCGGGTTTCGGTAAAGGGCCAGCTCAGGTGGGTGCCATACGAGGTAAACGAATCGAGTATGCCGTGTGACAGATAACCCAGAAAGCAGTACAGGTAGAGTTGTCCAAACTGCAGTCTGGTGCGCATCAGTGGCCAAAGCGCGCCGGTAACCAGCATGGCGCCAATCGGTGCGAAAGCGATGGAGTGGGTAAAATGTCGGTGGTAGTCGATAAACAGCAGCGCGTCGTTAGATGAGCGGATTAAAACATCCAGGTCGGGGGCCATGCCGGCAAGTCCGCCAGCTACGGCTGCTTCTCTGAGCTTTCGCGGGCGGCTGCGGTGACCAGCCTGCGCCCAAAGGCTGCCAAATGCGGCTTGTGAAATCGGGTCCATGGCCTTGCTTATCCGGCGGCACAGGCCGCGTAAGTGAATTCAGTGTGCGATACTGCTTTGAGCATACTATAGCCATTGAATGATAGTCGTCCATAGGGCAAAGAAAACCATAGGTTGTAAAGGAAAATCCTTATGCAAGCGTCTGAAGGCAGCGAGCAGATATCTATCCCGGAACTGCGGTTTATCCCGTTTAGGTTCAGCGATATCAAGCGAATGTGTCTCGCTGAAGGTGCGCTGGCAGATGATCAGCTGGTGGCTTTTAATGACGGCGGGCGTCAGATTACTGAGTATTTTCAGCGCGATTTTCACCACCTGAAACAGGCGCTAAAAGATGCCTACGCCGCTCTTGACCCCGATGCCGATACGCGCCTGCTCGATGGCTTGGGTTCAGGCAGCGAGCTGAACCTGACTGAGGCACTGGAATCCCTGCTTAATCGCGCAAACTATGAGCGTGTTAGCGCGAGTGAGCTCAATGCCGCGTTTGACTCCGAGTCACTCTTTAGTATCCGTCTGGTTGTCGACCTGGATGAATTTGAGGAGGTGCTGCTTTACACCCGGGGTGCGAGTGAGCGGGTGGAGGAGGTGCCTCGCTTCCTGGGGTATTTTCCGAAAACCGTTCGTTTCAAAAACTACGACCGGGTCGTACTTTATATCAAATTCAGGCGCGATATTGATGATGTCAGTTCCCTGGGCGGATGCCGCCCCGGTTCGACGATGTTGAAACTCTTCCAGAACGTACCCGATGCTGATCTGGAAATGCTGTTTCCAAACACCCGGGTGGGTATGCGCATTCGCGATAAACTGTTGATTGGCATACCGGCCATGGTGAGTGGCGCGATTGTACTGAGCACAAAGGTTGGGGCTACCCTGCTATTGCTGGGATCTATGCTTGGCTTCTGGCTGGGTTTTAGTGATCGAGAAGTGACTATGGACCGCAATACCGTGCTGGCCTTGCTGGCAGGTTTCGGGGCCTTGGGCGCTTATCTGTGGAAACAGTTCTCCAGCTTCCGCAATCGCAAGTTGCGTTTTACTGAAGCACTGACCCGCAACCTCTATTTCAAATTGCTCGACAACAATGCTGGTGTGCTATACCGGATTCTGGACGATGCTGAGGAATCGGAATGCAAGGAAAGTTTGCTAGCCTACTATTTCTTGCTGGCAGCGGGGGTGCCGCTATGCGCAGCCAGGCTGGATGCATTGATAGAGGAGTGGTTCGTGGCGCGCTGGCAGTGCCGCCTGGATTTTGAAATTGATGACGCGCTGCGAAAGCTGGAGCTGCTGGGCTTGGCGAAAGCCGATAGCCATGGCGAGTGGCGGCCCGTATTGTCAGAGTGAATTGTGGTAGCTATTCGAGGGTGATGCGCAGTTCTTCCTCGCCAATTTGAATGGTATCGCCGCTCACAATTTTCTTGCGCTTTTGCAGTTCTACCTCGCCGTTAACCCGCACATGCCCATTCGCAACGGCCGATTTGGCCTCAGCACCGCTACTGACGATACCTTCGAACTTGAGTATTTTGTATAGCTCAACGGGTTCTTTATTGATGGCAACATCTCTCATCAGCGGTACTCTTAGTGGCAAAACGGGTGGCTGCAGACTCGCATATCGCGAGAGGAGAGCAGTGTAGCGACCCCGAAGCTGTACGTATACGCCGGGGTCTACTTTCCATCAGGATTTTTTCGCTGCCTTTTCTGCGCGTTTTTCCTTTAGGGTTCTGGTGGGCTTTTTCTTGAGGTCTTTTTTCCTGGCCATGCCTTTTGACATACCTTTCTCCTGTGCGCGATCAATATCAGTCAGTGGGTCCGGCGCATTACGGACCCGCGCAGTCTACGCCTGCTCTGAGTGCCACTGGAAGTAGGTGCACGGCTGAATAAACGTGAATATTCAAGGTGGTTGGTGCCTGTGAATCTACCCCATATGGCTGATCTTATTTTGTTGACAAAATGTCAATAAGGCGAGAGAGTGTTTGCCTGCAGACCCGAGGAGCAGGCGTGGCACAACCCGCACAACAACAACGATTGAATGCTATCGAAAACTTGAATTACCGGGCGGCGAGTCGCGAGGAGCGACGCGTTCAACTGATCAAGGTGGCGGCTTATATCGTTGAATTTGAGGGGATCGACGCCCTCAAGCATGCGCGTATTGCCGAGTTGGCCGGTTGCGGCAGGCCTTTGGTTTACAGCTACTTCCCGCAAAAATCCGACATCTACCTGGCGATCTCCGAATCATTTTATCAGCGTCTTGAGCAGCAGTTCAGCTGCGAGGAGCAGTACCAGGCGGTGCGGGGTGCGCTTTCCGGTGATAGCGAGTTGAGCAGTAGTCTGGAGTCACTGATTTGGGATGTCATTGATGAATACGGTTGCGCGGGTCTTATTCTTCGCTGCGTGCCGGAGATCAATGAGGACTTTCGAGCCTATCACGAAGAGCTAAAAACCCGCTTTGAATTTCGCTGGCTGCGTTACTTTCTGGAGCTGGGTCTGAACGAGCTAGCCGCTGAATTGTTGCTCGATAACTGCACAGCGATCACCAAGAATTATGCAATGGCCTACGTGCGGGGAGAGCTCAGCCGCGCAGAATCGCTCGCAAAAGTGCTGGGCAATATGGGCAGCCTGATTAAACATAATGTGAAACAACTGACTAAAGATAATTAAAGGAGCAGTGTATGGCGGCATTCAAACTGAGTATCGGGATCTACGGCCTGGAAAATCTCTTTGGAGGTAATCCTCGCGGGTTGATTGACGTGGCGCAAAAGGCTGAGGCTGCGGGTATCGATCAACTCTCGATGACTGACCATGTCGTGATGGGAAATCGCACTGATCGCTACCCCTACGGTGAGTTTCCCTCACCTCCGGAAACGCCCTGGCTGGAGCCGATGACCATTGAATCGGCAATCGCTGGCGGCACAGAAAAAATTGAGTTGTCGCAGGGTGTTCTGATCGCGCCGCTGCGTTCGGCGGCTTTGTTGGCGAAGCAGGTTGGGACGCTCGATGCGCTGGCGCCGGGAAGGGTCGTGATGGGGCTGGGCACCGGTTGGCAGCGTGAAGAGTACGAAGCCTCTGGCTTGCCCTTCAAGGGACGCAAACAGTACCTGTTTGAACAAATTGGTGCGATGAAGGCGATGTGGGCCAATGCACCTGCTAGCTATCATGGCGAAAAAATCAACTTTGACAACATCTACAATCGTCCGGCGCCCGCAAGTGTACCCTGCTGGGTTGGTGTGAAAGCCAATGAGGAAAACAGCAAGCTGATAGCCGAAGTCGCGGATGGCTGGATTCCGATTGAACAGGATCCCAAGGTCTTTGGTGAAGGCGTAAAAACCTTGCGTCGTGCCTTCGAGGCCGCTGGTCGCGACCCGCAAGAGTTGCAGGTACGCGCCATGGTTGAGCACAAATTCGGAGCTGATGGTAACCCGGACTATCAGGCAACCATCGATACCATCCCGGCGATGCTGGAAGCCGGCGCTACTTACATAGAAATTTTGCCGCTGTACTTTGTATACGATCCCGCCGGCTTTGAAGAGTTCTTCGGTCGCCTCGCGGAAGTCAAGAAGCAGTATTCCTGATTGGGAGAAATATAATGGATAAGAATGCAATTCCCCTGCAGTTGGCCAACCAGTACGTTCGCATTGTTGACGACCGGCAGTTCGATGAAATGGAAGATATTATGTGGCCTGAATTCACCCAGCAAGGGCCGGGTTTTGGCGCTGAATCGCGAGCCGTATTTATCAATAACCTGGAATTTCTGCGCCAGTACAGTCGCACCTTTCATCTGATTGGTACTCAGTTTGGTGAGTGGGACGGTGATACCTACAGCGGTGAAACCTACTGCATTGCTTCGCATTTCTATGTAAAGGATGAGGTTGAACACAAAATGGATATGGGCATCCGCTACCAGGACGTTATTGAAGTGCGCGATGGGTCTGCGAAATACAGTAAGCGAGACCTGAATGTTGTCTGGACGGAAGACCGCGCATTGGGAGGGCAATCATAATGAGTCGCCCTGTCGCGTTTATTACCGGCGCCAGTCGCGGTATCGGCGCCTGCACGGCCATCGAGTTGGCCAAGCAGGGGTACGACCTCGCGCTGACCGCACGCACCTTGAAAGAAGGCGAGCAGAATGAGTACGGAAGCTGGCAATCTACGACCACGGCCTTGCCTGGCAGTCTGGAATCAACTGCCGCCGAAGCAAAGCAGCATGGTGCGGAAGTGCTGCTGATCCGTTCAGATATCCTTGACCTCGACTCAGTGCTAGCTGCCGCCACGCAGGCACTCGCGCATTTTGGGCAAGTGGATCTACTGTTCAATAACGCCTGTTACCAAGGCCCGGGGAATATGCAGCGGGTGCTCGATGTTGAGATTGAGCAGGCACAGAAGGTCTATCAGGGCAATGTGCTAACGCCTTTAGCCTTGGTAAAAAAATTCCTGCCCGGCATGCTGGAGCGTAAAAGTGGCGCTGTGATTAACATGGTTTCCGGCTCGGCTATTAATGATCCCCCCGCACCGGCCGATGAGGGTGGTTGGGGTTTTGTATATCCTTCATCGAAGGCAGCGCTGATCAGAATGATGCCTACCCTGCGCGTTGAGCATAAAGACAGTGGTGTCCGATTCTTCTCCGTAGAGCCGGGCTTTGTCTTGACCGAAGTGATGAAGGCCAATGGCTTTGATGACAAGATCGCTGCGCGCTTTAACCCAACACCACCAGAGGCGATTGCCGATATTGTGTGCTGGCTGGCAAACAGTGAAGAAGCACTGGAACAGCATCATCGTGCGGTGATTTTCGCACCGCAATTGCACAAGAAGCTGTTTGGAGTGAAAGGCTGATGTTGCTTCAGGATAAGGTTGGCTTGGTCACAGGCGCTGGCAGCGGCATTGGTAGGGCCACAGCAATTACCTTCGCAAAGGACGGCGCCAGGGTGGCGGTGGTGGACTACAACCTGGAAACGGCTCGGGAAACGGTGGCGTTGATACAGCAACAGGGTGGCGAAGCCATAGCCATTCGCGCCAACGTCGCCAAGGCTGACGAGGTAAAGGCGATGGTTGAGCAGACGGTCGATGTCTATGGTCGGCTGGATTGTGCCAGCAACAATGCCGCTTTTGGTGGTGGATTCGCGCCGTTGGTTGATGTTGAAGAAAAGAGCTGGCAGCTGGCACACGATGTAACGCTTAAAGGCGTATGGCTGTGCATGAAGTACCAGATACCACAGATGTTAAAGCAGGGCGGTGGCGCGATCGTCAACATAGCGTCCCTGTCAGGGGTGCGTGGCGAAGCCTTGCAATCACCCTACAGCGCGTCAAAAGGCGGTGTGATTGCACTAACCCGGACCGCAGCGGCAGAGTATGCGCAGAAGAATATTCGTGTAAACGCCATCAACCCCGGGGGCATCCGCACTTCGGCTATTGTCGATTACTTTGCCAAGGTGCCGGGTGCAGAGGAGAACACCGCTGCGGTGCATGCCATGCGGAGATTGGGTGAACCGGAGGAAGTCGCCGATGCCGTCGCCTACCTTTGCTCGGACCGCTCGTCCTTTATTACCGGCACAACACTCGACGTGGACGGTGGCATTATGGTGAATCCGCACACGCTCTAACAGCGTCAGACCCTGTGGCCCTTGCCTGTTGATACAAGTCCTTCTCTTTGTCCCGTTTGCCTGCTATGCAGGCAAACGGGCGATACTGTGTTCTCGGATGGTGCAGCATGATTTGTTGCTACCTTCATTTGCCCCTGCGAGTCTGATCGGCTGATTATCCCTGCTTGTTGTTGCCAACCTACTTGGGGGCACAACAAGAGGATGCTTTGCCCATTTCCGTTAGTATAGGCGCTTGTCTTGTGTAGAAAAGCGTTGATGAAACCTGTGTCTGCTTTCCAGAGGAATGAAATGCAATCGAAAATGCTGGGGATTCTTGCGGGCTTTACCCTGCTGCCACACAACCTTTCGGTCGCCGCTGAGTCGGACCGGACCTCAGTGATCCAGGACAAACCGCGAGCAACCCTGGAGGAAGTGATTGTGACCGCGCAAAAGCGGCAGGAAAGCGTGCAGGATGTACCGATGGCGGTGTCAGTGATCTCCGGCGAAAAACTCACGGCGTCACGTATAGAGAACTTCGAAGACATCGCACTGGCAACGCCGAATATGGATATTAATATGACGCCCGGCTACATCCAGATTGGCATGCGGGGCTTAAATGCGCCAATCAACGACGGCATGGAGCAGTCGGTGGGCTTCTATGTCGACGGTATCTACTACGGCAAGGCGGCCTTTTTGCAAGATGCCTTTCTGGATATTGGCCGGGTGGAAATTCTGCGTGGACCACAGGGGACCCTGTTCGGCAAAAACACCATTGCTGGTGCCATCAATATCAGTACGGCCTCGCCGGTACAGGAACAGCGTTTCGAAGGCAGCTTGTCTGCGAGCTCCTTTGATGGGCGAAAGCTAACGTTGATGGCCAATACGCCGTTGGTTGATGAGGTCTTGGCTATGCGCGTGGCAGCGATCACGGACCAGCGCGAGGGCTACGTGGACAACCCGGTGCGCGGCGCAAAGGAAAAAGAAGTCGATAAAAAGGGCGTGCGGCTGAAATTGCTGTATGAGCCCAGTGACGATTTCAATCTGGTCCTGACGACGTACGCGGGTAAAGCTGCCGATAATGGTCAGGGCTGGGAGCCCTTTTTGCTGACTGAAAATGCGCGTATTGCTCACGGCGCCAATAACCCCTATCTGGAAGCGCGTGCAGATTATGTCGGACACGCCAACACCGATAATGACAGCAACAGCCGTACGCGAAATGCCACGTTGGAAGCGAATTGGCAATTGGGCGAGTACGCGTTGACGCTTGTGGCGGGTCACGGCCGCCTCGATGAAAACTTTCTGCTGGATGCCGATACCGCGTCGGCGGATATCGTCTTTTGGCTTAATGAAGACGAGTATCAGCAGAATATGCTCGAGTTGCGCTGGACATCTGCGCCGGGGGAGCTGGAATTTATTGCAGGATTGTTCGCGTTTGAATCTAACTACCTGGCGGAGTCGGAGTTGCGCGCGTTTCCTGGCGCCGATAGCGTGGAAGTTTTTGCCACCGGAGGCGAGTTCGTCGGTGCGCCGCCATCGCTGGTCGGCGTACTCACGGGTCTGCTGGCTGAGCTAGACGGTCTGTCTGACCTGCTAGCCCTAGACGGGGCCCTTCAAGGTGTCATCACCGACGCACTATTCCAACATTTTGACCAGCGTACGACCACCTATGCGGCATTCGGTCAGGTGAGTTGGCGACCGCTGGACAGGTTGACGCTGTTGCTTGGCTTGCGAGCGTCTGAAGAAGAGAAAGTTGTTGATCTGGTTCAGGACTATGAAAATACCGGCCTCGTGCTGCAGCAAGCCTTTGGTGTTCAGCGCTATCGACTTGACGGTGCATCGAGAAAGGAATCTAACGTCGCGCCAAAGTTGTCGGTCAAATATGACGTGCTGGACGAGCTCATGGTGTATGCCACATACGGCGAGGGTTTCAAAGCCGGAGGCTTCAATCCGCTTGCCCGCACGCCGGATGAATCCCGTTTCGATCAGGAGTACTCAAGCTCCTACGAGGTCGGTGCCAAATGGAGTGCACCCAATGGCGCTGCAACGCTGAACCTGGCCGCCTATCACACCGAATTTGATGATATGCAAATCCAGTCGTTTATCGGTAATGGCTTTCTGGTGCGAAATGCAGCACAGGCGACAACGCAAGGTCTTGAAATAGAAGCTGCCTGGGCACCTAACGATGCGGCCGTGGTCTATGCCAGTGGTGGTTGGACCGACGCGGTTATTGACAGTTTCCCAGACGGACCATGCCAGGAAGGCGATGAGCGCTCCACCTGTGACCTGTCCGGGCAACGCTTGCCACGAGCCCCCGAATACAGTGCCAATTTGGGTTTCAATTCGGCGCTGCCACTGTTGAGTTCTGACGTGGTTCTTGTTGTGGGTGCTGACCTAGTGTGGCGCAGCGATATTCTGTTTGAGTTGGATCAGGACCCCTTTGATACGCAAAATGCCTATTGGTTGCTGAATGCACGCGCCGGGCTCGCCGACGTGGGCGAAAACTGGCGGCTGGTTCTGCACGCAAAGAATTTGACGGACAGAAAAATCAGGCAGTTTTCTGCGGACCTGCCATTATTCAGCGGTGCCCATATGGGATTTTTGATTCCACCGCGAATACTGTCTCTGGAGCTCGGCTTGCGTTTTTAGGGCGCAAACGCCCCTGTCCTTTTGACGGACGGACATCGCTCGCTTGTCTCAGGCGAGCTTTGACTGCCCCATACCCGGCGCGTTTTCAATGTCATCCGGCAGGCGGAAGATGCCACTGCCACTGGCTTTGATCGTCTCCCCGCAGAGAATTTTTCCCTGGGTAAAGCCCGCTGTGCGCGTGGTTTTCAGGCAGCTGGCATCTACCTGCAGCCATTCACCTTCCTTCGACGCGGCCATGAAATCGATATTGATGTTCATCGTCGGTGTTCCCGTGTACTTGCCAATGCTATGGCCGATGGCGCAGGCAAAGGCGATATCAAACAGGGCCATATAGACCGCGCCGTGGCAGATACCCATGGGGTTGAGGTGTTTCTTGTCGACCAACAGGCCAATCTCCGGACCGGCCTCGCCCATACGGAAATACACGGGCGCAAAAGCGTCGTTGAAACTGCCGTCCAACGGCATGGCTGAAAAACCCTCGGGTACAGGCGTGTTTGACATGTGATGCTCCATTATTGTGATAGAGGGATTCTGCCAGCATTTTCCCGGCGAGAAGTACTACAAGTTGGTAATGCCGGGGGCTCGCTGCGGCCTGTGCGGGTTGTCACACTCTGTATTCAGCTCGCATTAACCTTGAGTCGCTAGACTGTGCGCATCTGGAGCTGACGTGGCTCCATTGGCTGATACATTTTTTGATTGGAGGTTTGAATGCGGACTGAAAAAAGCGCTGCTCAAAAAGGTGCTTCGTACAAAGCCGCTGCGATTGCAGGATTCTCACTGCTGGCCGGCATCAGCGCGCCAGCGATGGCAGACGACACTTGGTATATCGGTGCGTCGTCCTACGATACGACATTTAACAACAACACGGTCCATGACCGTGAGCGCATCACCAACTGTACTTTTGTTGCCTGCAGCACAGCCATTGTTCAGCGGGACTATCGAGGTCGTTTTGATACGGACCGCCACCCGTCAATCGCGGTTGGCTTTGTCAATCACGATGGCTGGCGCACGGAGTTTGAATATACCGAAGCGGACTTTGGCATTAATTCGGCTCAATCGAAAGAGGACTCCATCGAGTCTCGACGCGTAATGGCCAGCTTCTGGCGCGATTTTCGCCGAGGCGACTCACCTTTGGGTGCCTACGCAGGTTTGGGCTTGGGGGTCGGACAGCTGAAACAGGGCCCGGCCGATGACGAGTTTGTGATGGCGCAGGCCGGTGTGGGTGTGACCTATGCCATTAGCCGCGAGTTGACGATCGATCTTGGTTATCGACTCTTCACGGGCGAGCCGGATATTACCTTGGATGACAGTGATCGCGCCATCGATCTCGACTACAGCGGCCACAGCTACGCGCTGGGAGTTCGCTACTACATCTACTGATTTCAGCACCATTCAGGTCGCTAGATACCACCCGCTGTGCCTAACCGCCAGCGGGTTTTTTTGTGCCTGTACAGCGCCGGGGGGAGCCATTATGCTCACCGATCACAGGTGAGTGAGGGGAGAATATAATGAATAAAGCCGTCATGACCGGCCTGCTCGCATTTTCAATGCTTATCGTGGCCTGTTCGAGGCAGGGCGATACGGTATCAGAACACTTTGCGACGATCTTGAATGAAGCGGAGTCATCGCCGGAAGTCTGGCTGAGCCACGGTCGCACCTACTCCGAGCAGCGATTCTCCCCCCTGAAACAGGTCACGACGGACAATGTTGATCAGCTCGGGCTGGCGTGGGCTTTTGATCTTGGGGTCAGTCGTGGCATTGAAGCCACTCCGATTGTTGCGGATGGCCGCATCTTCGTCACTGCAACCTGGAATATTGTCTACGCCCTCGATGCTAAAACCGGCGCTGAATTGTGGCGCTTTGATCCGAAAGTCGATCGGAGTAAGGCCGCTGATCTCTGCTGCGATGCCGTTAATCGCGGCGTGGCTTTATGGGACGGCAAAATATACACCGGTACCATCGATGGAAGACTCATTGCTTTGGATGCCGCGACGGGGCGCAAACTCTGGGATGTCGTTACCGTTGATCAGGACAAGCCCTACACTATCACCGGCGCGCCGCGCATCGTAAAAGGCAAGGTGATCATCGGTAACGGTGGCGCCGAGTTTGGCGTGCGCGGATACCTGTCTGCCTACGATGTGGATAGCGGTGAAATGCTCTGGCGTTTTTATACGGTGCCGGGAAATCCCAAGGATGGTTTTGAGTCAGATGCGATGGTAATGGCGGCTGAAACCTGGAAGGGATCCTGGTGGGAGTATGGCGGCGGCGGGACAGTCTGGGACTCGATGGCCTATGACCCGGAGCTCGACCTTCTCTATATCGGTGTTGGCAATGGCTCCCCCTGGAATCAGAGCATTCGCAGCCCGGACGGCGGCGATAACCTGTT
>JBFKDP010000062.1:0-15258 GCA_041619575.1 Litorivivens sp. | reverse complement strand
TCTTGGCGTCCTTATCTGTATCTACCTGTATGAACAGTGACGGGTCTTCCTCTAGCAGCTCAGGCTTGGAAAGTGCCTCAAAGCGCAACTTGTCGGCCGCATCGGACGCATTGGAGATGAGTTCGCGCAGAAATATTTCCTTGTTACTGTACAAGGAGTGAATCATCAATTTCAGGAGTTGTTTGGCTTCCGTCTGGAAGCCCATAGTTTCCTTTTCGGCAGTAGCGGACATAAGAGCCTCTTGGTCTGTGTTTACAACAAAATCGGTGCTCGCCTGCATGTGACGCCCGGCCGGAGTACAAACCCCCGCCCGATAGCGACAGCTTGGCACGCAGGCAAAGCAAGCTAAGGACAATAGCGTTTGAAGGGATATGGGGGCGGATTTTCGCATTTCAAGCGCTGCCCCCCGGATTAGCCCGTGGGCGAGGCTCGAACTGGCCCAGAGTCAGAGTTTCAGCTTATCCATCAAGCGGTTAGGTCGAATTTCCAGTTCGTCCACAGACACACCGGGGTCCATCCCCAGGCAGAAGGCAACGGCCTCGGCTACGTGAGAGGCCTCCATCCCGAAATCCATGTAGGGACCGCAGCGTTTGTGCCAGAGATCTAGGCCGTCCTTCAGCCGGTCAAAATCCCAGCCGGCGGCAAATTCAGTCGCCGCAGCGCCGGGACGCAATATCGTGACCCCGATAGCTTTTTCCTGCATCTCTCGTCGCAAATCTCGGGTCAGGCGCTCCACCGCAGCTTTGCTGGCGGCATACAGCGACAGGCCGAGCATTTCATCATGATGATAGGCGCTGGCCGAGCTGATATTCACAATGCGGGGGTTAGAGGATTGCTCAAGCAGGGGAATAGCCGCTCGACAAGCGTAAATCACTCCGGCTACGTTAATATCGAGCTGAGAGCGCACTTCATCGTCCGTGTATTGTTCGATAAAGCCAGGCTTGGCAATCCCTGCATTGTTGATTAGGCCATCCAGCTTACCGAAGTGCCCGGCGACTTTTCCCACCGCCTGGGCAACAGCCACGGAGTCAGTGATATCCGCCGCAACAGCCAAGACTTTGTCAGCGCCCAGTTTGTCCACGGCTTTAGACAGGTGGCTCTCGTTTCGCGCTAACAAGCCAATGCGGGCACCGCGCGCAACCAGCTCCTGAGAAATGGCGAATCCAAAGCCCCGGGAGGCACCCGTTACCACATAGACACGATCAGTCAATGCCTCGCTCATACAGCAATCGCCACCGTTTTTGTTTCAAGATACTCTTCAAAACCTTCCGGCCCCATCTCACGACCTACGCCACTTTGTTTGTAGCCGCCAAAGGGCGCGTCCGGCCCAAGAAAATTACCGCCGTTGACGTTCATTGTGTCCGTCCGTACCTGCCGCGCGAAGTTTAGCGCGCGCTCTTCACTGGCCGAATAGACTGCGCCGGACAAGCCATAGGGAGAGTCGTTGGCAATTCGCAGAGCGTCAGCCTCATCCTCATAGGCAATAACGGAAAGTACCGGCCCAAAAATCTCTTCTTGTGCAATAGTCATGGCATTGTCCACATCGACGAACACCGTCGGCTCAACATAAAAGCCCTTGGGCAAATGCGCCGGCCTGCCGCCACCAATGAGGAGGCGTGCACCTTCCTCTTTTCCTCTCTCGATATAGGCCAATACCCGATCGCGCTGCCTGGCGCTAATCAAAGGCCCCATCATATCGGCCTCGCTTTCCGGGTCACCGTAACCCAGCATGCCGATATAGGATATGAGAATTTCCTCCACTTCGGCCTGCCTGGCTTTGGGAATCAGCAGACGCGTGGTGATCGCGCAGCCCTGCCCTGCATGTGCGCCAATGGAAAAGACACCAAACAGCGACGACGCCAAATCTGCATCGTCGAGAATAACCATTGCAGACTTGCCACCCAGTTCCAGAAATACCCGTTTGACGGTGTTCGCTGCGTTCTTCATTACGTGCTTGCCAACCACCGTAGAACCGGTGAATGATACGACATCGACCCGCGGGTCAGTCGTCAGAAAATCACCAATCTCAGCCGGGTGGGAAGCCGTCAGAACATTGAAAACACCTGGAGGCAATCCGGCCTGCTGCGCCAGACGCCCAAACAGTGATGCGGTCCAGGGTGTGTCCGGCGCCGCTTTAAGCACAACCGTACAACCAGCGGCCAGCGCTGGCATACACTTGGCGAGGATTATCTGAATCGGAAAATTCCAGGGGGTAATAGCGGCAACAACGCCCGCGGCTTCCTTCCAGACTAGCCGCCTGCTGCGAACGCCCATGACTTCATATTCGCCGATCTCACGCTGCCACTGAAATTTTTCCAGATAGTTAAGCACCCACTCCGTCATATTGACCGGGCCATCACACTGGGGCCCCAACGCGAAGCAGCGGGTCGCACCCACTTCTCGCATCGATGCCTGTCGCAGATCTTCTATATTCTCTTTCATCAATTGCGTAAACCGACGCAGCACTGCCAGACGTGCCGAGTGATCACTGCTCCAGGTTCCCTGATCAAAAGCGCGCCTCGCAGCGCCTAGTGCGCGTTCGGCATCCTGCAGGGAGGCATCCGCGGCAACACCAATACTGGCCTCCGTTGCCGGATTGAGGTTTTCGTAGGTGCGGCCATTTTCAGCGTCGACGAGCTCGCCATCAATGTAAAGGCGCTGTTCGCCGTATTGCGGTTGCTGCATAAAAAATTCTCCCTACACTATCCGTCTTGAGCAATACCTTTGAGAAAGGTGTTGCGTATATCTTCACGCACCTGTTTGGCAGACGGTAACGACAACTTCAGTTCTTCGGCCAAATCCAGCGCATGATCCAAATCCTTCTCCGCGAGTCCGGCGAAGGGCCCGAAAATAGCGGCCATCTCTTCCTCGGTACAGCCCGCCAACAAGCCCTCACGACCGGCAATAAACTGCTGCATCATTGGCGTAATTACCCCGTTAGCCTGACCGACAGCGTAGAGATCCTCAGGGTTTAGGCCCATGTGTTTGACAAGCGCGAGGCCCTCGCTGATGGCGGTAAATCCGGCGTAATTGATCAGATTATTGGCGAGTTTGAGAACGATGCCGGCACCGACTTGACCGCCGTGCACCAGCTTTTTGGATGTGCAATCAAACATGACCTTGGCGCGTTGCAGAACAGCTTCTGAACCGCCCACCATAATGCAGAGAGTGCCATCCGCCGCCCCCTGGGCACCACCGGTTATCGGCGCATCAATAATGTGAACCTGTTTTTCAGCACCATCGTTTGCCCAACGCAAGACATTCGCCTTTGTAACGGTGCTGTGAATGGCAACGATGGTGTCAGAAGCAGCATTGGCGAAAATACCGTCGTCACCATACAGAAGAGAATCAACATCCTTGTCGTCACGGACACAAACTCCGATTAACGCGCACCGGCTAGCAAGTTCAGCCAGCGATGAGGCGGCCTTGCCTCCCAGAGCGACCATCTCGGCAACGGGTTCGGGCATCACATCGTAGACCGTAACTTCCAGCCCAGCGGCGGGCGCATGCTTAATCAGGTTGGCGCACATGGGCTTACCAATATTGCCCAGGCCAATGTAACCGGCGTTTATCATGATTATTAGCACCCTCTATAGTTATTGCGCTATTGACGCTTATTCGGTGATAAATTGCATGGACTACACGCTACCATAGCGCCAACATTTTAGTAAATGTTTATTTTGTAATTTAGTTAATACATGTTACCTTGTTTTGCACTGCCCGCCACAACAAAAAGGACCCCGCGATGAGCGACGATAACAAAAACAGTCCCCAATACCAGAAAGGGGCTGATCGCATGAACGACATCTACTGTGGCATCGTGCCACCACCACCCCAAGGCTCGGGACGCTTCACCGACCTGATGATTCCCCATCTCTTTGGCGAGGTCTGGGATGAGGACATTCTCTCGATCCGTGATCGTCGTCTTTTTACCATGGGCATTATTGCAGCCATGGGCGAGTACGACGTATTCACGATTCAAGCCATGGCCGCACTCAAGCGCGATGAACTAAGCGCTGATCAGCTAAACGAACTTTGTACTCACGCAGCACCCTATGCAGGCTACCCGCGCTCTGGCGGATTGATTGGCGCGGTCGGCAAAGCCATCAATGCGATCAGTGAAGAAGAACAAAAATAACCCTCTTCCGGCGACCCGAGTAATGAGCATGAAAGACTACAGTGGGGACTTCGACCCGGACTTTCGCATAGAACAATTCGAGCACAGCACCCTGGCCTGGTACGGCAGAGAGGTGATGCTGGCCAATCATATCCATGACCGAGCAATCATGCCGCAACTGGCGATGCAATTCGGCATGGCTGCTCAAACGCGAGCGGCCTGTGACGAATGGATGGGCGCTAGCCCTATTTACAATCGCCGCAACCGGGCACTGCAAAACATTGGCGGTGACGATGTCGAAACCATTTTTAAAGCCTTTCAACTTGATATCGGCGCACCCCACACCTTTTTACAGTTTCACTGGCATCTGGATTCCAACAACGACGGTCAGTTCTGGCTAACACATTGCGGCGCCTATAATCATGTTCGTCGCATTACCCATGCAGATCCGGCCTCCGAAACCCAGATTTGTCATCACATGGAAGACCCGACTTTCGATGCGACGGTGATGTCCGTCAACCCGTTAGCACGATGTCGTCCCATTTTTCGTCCGCCACATGGAGAAATTCCATCTGCCGGCCCCTGTCGATGGCGCGTTTTTATCGGTGATGACATGGTACTGAATGAGCCGGCAACGGTATTAGCATCAGTCAGTGAGTCGCTCGCCGCGAGATTCAAATTTGCAGAATTTCACCCGGATAGCGACGGAATGGCCGACTATTCGGGACCCTTTAAACGCGACTTTCGCCTTGAAGATTTTGCGCACAATGTCCTTGCGCGGCAGTGCCGTGAGTTTGCGCTGGATGTCCATCTCCTTCAGCGCGCCTGCTACACATCCATTGCGCGCGATCACGGCGAAGCTACGGCTTGGGAAATGGCAAGCGAACAGTGGCGAGCCATGGCGCCGGTTTACATGCACCGACTTAGAAAACTGGCCAACATTGTGGACGACACAATGTCAGCGATCCTCAAGCTGTTGCAGCTCGACCCCTTCCTGCCTCAGGACTACCTGCTGTGTAAATCGGCGCTAATCGGCGAAAGTCACGCGCGCTTCTGGATTGAGGACTGCGCGGCCATCAGGGACACACCTGCAGGACTCGTCGGTTTGCTGTTGCAGGAAGGCTCTACGGCGCTCGATGCACCTGTGGGTGCCATCAACCCGAAAGCCCGAGTGAAACCCTTGGTCGACTGCCCGGAAGCAGAGGGTAAAGCGTTAAGGGCCTGGGACATTGTGTTTGATGAAAGCAACGAGCCCGCAACCACATCTGACTACACACCACTGGTTGCCGGTGAGGACATGTGGGATCACGACGCCAGTACTCACCAGTATTACTACGAGTGGCAACGCTAACTGAGCTCAGCCCTTGTTATGGGAGCCATCGCACATTGGGGCCAAAGCCGTTGCCTTACAGCCACAGAAAAATACGCGCTTTGATTTCTCTGCCGTATACTTCACCGGCTGAATTCCCGTGTCTTTATGGGAGCCATCACAAAATGGCTGGCTAGCGCTGCGACCACAGGCGCACCAGAAATAGCTTATACCCTGCTCCACTTCAACCGGAAATGGGGTATCGGCGGCTCTTACGGCTTCACTCATCACTTTATCTCCTATGCATAAGCCAGCAGCTAAAAAGATCGACAGCACGCAGGCAAGCTAGCCCAAAATGGCCGAGAACGCCAATCACTGTGCAAAAAGCTGTTTTCGCTTATCGAAAAGGCTGCTGATGAAGAGCGCGTAAGACCGACATTTCACTCTCACGCCAGCGCTAGCGGCCTTGCCTTAGCAAGCGATAAATGTGAAAGAAAACAAGACGCAGCGCCGGAAGGGTTTGAGGGATGACGGGGAGACATTTTAAGGCTATGCGAGCGCGTCTTTATTTGTCATTGTGAATCAGGACGGCAACTGAGCCAGCGGTGCAGTGTGCTCGCAGCAAGTCAGGCCTCACCATTTGCTGTCGCGAGATCAGAATCCTGAAACTTCGCGAGCTCGAGTCGCAAACCACGAGGGATATAGCCCTTGTTGCGCAGATACTTTTTAGCCATCGCCACATGGGTGTAGCCGCCTTCGGTTTGACCATGCTTGTCTACCAGCATCCAGTCCTCCACTTCGTCCAGCGCTATTTCAGTGCGAGGGTCGGTCAGCTTGCCAGCCTTACCCGGCTCAACGGGAACGGATACCAGCAGTGAATTACCAGTGATCTTGTGGACAGCGGCCCACACGTGTTCGTTGTGTCCATCGGCGGTGGGCAGGCAAATTCGCACACTCGCCTCCTTCTGGCTGTATTTCACCCCATCGCGAAATCGCTCAATTTCGGCACGCGCACGGACAATAGCAGCTTCTACATCAGGCTCACTGGGGTCGAGAAAGATAGGACTATACTTGACGGGCATGGCGCGCTCCCAGCCGTTGGCGAGCACGCACAGCCCCAGTAGCAGGTACCCCACAGCACTGACGGTATTCAACCACCAGACACCGTAGCTTCCGGCCAGTAGCAAGGCAATTCCAAGCAGTACGACGACGACGCCGAAAAGGCGACTTTTGACTTCGCTATTCATTGCGCGCTTCAGACTCCCCCTTACGAACGCCGATCACCACCTGCGATCCGGCGCATGTTCTTGATTGTAGCAGCTAATTCGAATCGAAGTGCGAAAATAGCCGGGGGAGCGATGCACCCTTTGCTGTCCATCGCCCATATCGCCTAGAGGGGGTCGCCTAGACGGGGTCGCCTCGCAGAATATTGAGAATGCTTGAGAAGTCTTTATTTCCGTTGCCGGCCAGACCGTGGGTCTTGTAAAGGCTCCGTGCCAAAGAGCCCATAGGGACTGCGCTGCCGCTGTGCAGGCTGTTCTCCATCGCCAAGCCCAAATCCTTGATCATCAAATCCACCATAAAACCCGGCTTGTAATTGTTGCTTGCTGCAGAATTTTCCTGCACTCCGGGATAGGGGTTGTAGACCTCTAACGACCAGTTTCTGCCAGAGCTCGCCAGCATGATGTCCGATAGTACTGACGGATCAAGCCCGTTGTTGACGCCCAGTTGCAAGGCCTCACTGGTGCCGATCATATGGATGGCCAGCAACATGTTGTTGCACATCTTTGCAACCTGCCCGGCACCGCTGTCACCGGCAAGAAAGATATTTTTACCCATACCCCCCAGTATCGCTTTCGCCCGCTCAAATTGTGCGGAGTCGCCTCCACACATAAAGGTCAGGCTTCCTGCCTGTGCCGCCGCTACCCCGCCCGACACGGGAGCGTCCATCGCGGCAAGCCCCCGCTCGGACGCGGCCTTCGCCAATTGGCGCGCACTCTGCGCATCGATAGTACTGCAATCCAGAATCAGACAGTTCTCGGGCAAGTGCTGCAGAATTCCATTTTTCTCGTCCATATAAAGTTGAAGCACATGCCGGCCTGCTGGCAGCATGGTCACGACCGCTTCGACGCCTTTCACGGCATCGACAGCAGAGCTTGCAGCGTAAACACCCTGCTCAGCGACCATGGCAAGCGCCTCTTCGGACAGGTCAAAAGCACGTACAGCACAGCCCGCTTTGGCAAGATTGACCGCCATCGGACCGCCCATATTTCCCAGGCCAATAAATGCGACAGTTGCCATGTTCAATTCCTTTTCAATAAATTGTTTTTCATTGAGGCGCTGCCGTTCTAGCTTGCACCCAGATCCGAGAGAGGATTCTTGTCCCAAGGGGAGCTCATGAATTGCTCCATCAAGGCAGCGGGTACTGCATCGACCCGATCAAATAGCCACCGAGGCGACTTGTCCTTATCGATCAACAAGGCACGCACACCTTCGGCAAATTCCGGGTGGCGAACAACATTGGTCGATAAAACCAGCTCGAACTGAAAGACCTCTTCCAGCGACATTCCACTACCATGATGCAGCTGTTGCCAAATCGTATTGGCAGCAATCGGTGAACCGTGCACCAGACTGGCTTGAGCTTTACAAAGCCATTTATCCTCGCTCTCCAGTGACAGAATTCTGTCGACGACTGCTTGCAGGTTTTCACCCGCACAAAGTTCATCAAGAGTTGCTCGATGCTCAGCGAGTGCACTGGGAATCTCCTTGCCTTCTGCATCAACAGAGCGTGCCGGGCATTGCTCATTCAGCAATTGCGACAACAGCTGACTGTTGTGTGCCTCACTGCTGTGCCAGGGTAGTACCAGCATGGCCTCCAGCAGTTCATCTTTGCGCTCACGCAAAGCAAAATAGCGCGCCAAGCCTGTGTAGAGTGTATCTGCCGCATTCAGTGATGCCGCAGTCAAAGCCACGAACAGTCCACACTTCCCGGGCATGCGATTAAGAAACCAAGTGCCGCCCACATCCGGGTACAAGGCAATGGTAATCTCGGGCATAGCGATCCGCGTTTTCTCAGTCACAATGGCGTGGCTGGCAGCCGCAAATAATCCAAGACCGCCCCCCATCACAATGCCATCACCCCAGCACACAATCGGTTTGGGATAGGTATGCAGCAAATAATCCAGGCGGTATTCCTGCTCAAAGAAGGTCTCAGCTTCGACGCACGGGCCACCCGGTGTTTTAGTGGCTGAGCGGTACAGCTCCTGCACGTCGCCACCCGCACAAAACGCCTTTTCACCTGCGCCTTGCATAAAGACTGCGGCAATTCGCGCATCACTTTGCCATTCAAGCAACTGTGCGCGCATCAGCTCCACCATTGGCAGCGTCAAGGAATTCAGCGTTTTCTCGACACTCAAGGTAATAACACCCAAGGCTTTACCGTTCGCGGCATCAAGTTCTTCAAAAATGACCGGACCGGGATCAGGCATTTTTCCACTCCGGCTCACGTTTATCGAAGAAGGCTTGCACGCCTTCTACCTGATCCTGAGTATCGAACAAGTCCACGAACAGCTCTCTCTCAAGTGGGAGCTGGGGGTTCATGGCTCGCTCCCGCGCACCGCGAATCAGTTTTTTGGAAGCGGTGACACTGGAGGGGCTTTGCTTGGCAACTTGTTGCGCCAGCTCTATCGCACGCGACAACGACGCTCCTTTAGGAACCACTTCCTGAGCAAGACCAATGCGCTCAGCTGTGGCGGCATCCACTCTCTCGCCGCAAAGAATCATTTTGCTGGCCCAGGCTTCGCCCACCAGCCAACTCAACCGCTGGGTTCCACCGGCACAGGGCAACAGACCAACTCGCGCCTCTGGCAATGCCAGTTGCGCCTGTTCCTCAACAACACGAATATCACAGGCCAGTGCGCACTCAAGCCCACCCCCCATGGCATACCCGTTCACTGCCGCAATCGCGACGCCGCGAAAATCAGCCAGCGCTTCGAAAGCCTCACCAAAGGCATCAGCCATCTTGCGCGCTACGTCTTTATCACCATCAGCAAAAAGCTTGAGATCTGCACCAGCAGAAAAAAACTTTTCCCCGGCTCCCGTGATGACCAGCGCATAAATATTTTTATCCGAATTTAATGACTCTACAATTTTCTTTAGGCCTGGCAGGCTGTCCACATCCCAGGTGTTAGCCGCTGGATTGTCAATCGTAATGATCGCAACATGGCCGTCACGCTCAAGTTTCAGTTTCTCTGTCGGACTCGTTGTCATCGTAGTATCTCCGTCATACCTTCAATCAGTAATCTCCGTGAAACGATTACTCGCATGATTTCATTGGTGCCTTCCAGAATCTGGTGAACACGACTGTCACGCAGAAAACGCTCAACCGGATATTCGCGAATATAGCCATAGCCACCGTGCAATTGCAGCGCCTCGTTACACACCTCAAAGCCGGTATCGGTTGCCAATCGCTTAGCCATGGCACAGTAGGCCGTCTTTTCAGGGTGGCCCGCATCGAGTTTGGCGGCTGCGAGCCTGACCATCTGTCTGGCAGCAATCAGTTGTGTCTGCATATCGGCAAGTTTGAACTGGGTGTTCTGAAAGCTGGCAATGGACTGACCAAATTGCTTGCGTTCACTCACATGGGAAATCGCAAACTGTAAGCAGGCCTGGGCTGCGCCAATCGAACAGGTCGCAATATTAATCCGCCCACCATCCAGCCCTTCCATGGCAATGGCAAAACCCTGCCCTTCCTCCCCGAGGCGATGGCTTACGGGCACTTCAACATCGTCAAAATTGATCGCGCGAGTGGGCTGACTGTTCCAACCCATTTTCTCTTCTTTTTTGCCATAACTGACGCCTGGCGCATCGGCGGGAATGAGGAGTGTGCTGATACCTTTCGGGCCGTCTTCCCCTGTACGCACCATAACCACCAGCACATCCGAATCACCACCGCCGGATATGAAAGCCTTGCCGCCACTGACGCGGTAACTATCGCCAACACGCACAGCCCGCGTGCGCAAAGAGCCCGCATCTGAGCCGGCATTAGGCTCGGTGAGGCAGTAGGAGGCAAGCCTATCCCCACTAACCAACTGCGGACAATACTGCTCACGTACCTGCTCACTGCCGTAGCGCGCAATCATATTCAAGGCCATATTATGGATGCTGACATAGGCTGCCGTAGATGGGCAGGCCGCTGCCAACTCCTCCAGAATTATGGCCGAATCCAAACGTGGCAGGGCAATGCCGCCCTCGGATTCAGGCGTGTACAAGGCCATAAAGCCGAGCGCACCCGCCTGTTTGAAAACATCCTTGGGGAAAATCTGCCGAGCGTCCCACTCGGCAGCGCGAGGCGCCATGACTTCGGCCGCAAATTGGCGTGCTGTATCCTGATAGGCGCGTTGATCTTCGCTCAGTTCGAAGTCCATGCAGCCTCCTATTTTAGCGCTATGGTCATATTGGGCTGGTCACCCACCGGCTCTTTGTAGGGCCAACGAGCCGTGATTGTCTTGGTCTCGGTATAAAAGCGCACAGCCTGCTTACCATAGGCATGCAGATCGCCCATAAACGATCCCTTCCAGCCGGTGAAGGAAAAGAAAGGCAGAGGTACAGGAATGGGTATATTGATCCCGACCTGACCTACTTCAACTTCATGCTGATAGCGACGGGCTGCGCTGCCGGAGTTGGTGAAAATCGATGTGCCATTGCCATAGGGGCTGTCATTGACCAAAGCAATCGCTTCTTCAAGGGTGGCGACCTGAATGCAACACAGCACCGGCCCAAAAATCTCTTGCTGGTAAATCGCCATATTGGTTTTCACATCGCTGAACACGGTGGGCCCTATCCAGTTGCCATCTGGCAAGCCCTCAACGGTGCAATCGCGACCATCCAGCAGACAGGTTGCGCCCTCTTCAATACCCTTGCCTATCAATGTTTTGACCCGCTCAGTAGCTGCACGGCTAACCAGAGGACCGTACCCGGCATCTGCGTCGCTCCACAAACCCGGTTTGACCACTTTCAATTTTTCAACCAGTTCCGGCAACCAGTCAATGCTGTCGCCGACGAATACCGCTACGCTGATAGCCATACAACGCTGGCCTGCCGCGCCCACAGATGCGCCAACAAGATTGTTAACCACGGAGCTCTTATCCGCATCCGGCATGATCACGGTGTGGTTTTTGGCACCGGCGAAACACTGTACACGCTTCAGGTGGTGGGTACCTGTGCGGTAGATATGCTCGCCCACCGGCACAGAGCCGACGAAGGAAATAGCTCTGGTAATCGGATGGGTCAACAGAGCGTCAACCTGCTGCTTGGAGCCGTGAATCATCTGCACAACGCCGTCCGGGCAGCCTGCCTCCTTGAAGAGTTCTAGCAAGCGCACGGTGGTCAGTGGTACTTGTTCAGAGGGCTTAAGAACAAAGGTATTACCGCAAGCTACCGCCAGCGGAAACATCCACAGAGGAATCATCGCCGGAAAGTTAAAGGGGGTAATGCCGACACAAACACCCAGCGCCTGGATATTGCTATAGGTATCTACCCCGTTGGCAACGTTCTCCACGGTCTCGCCCATCAGCAACGAGGGAATGTTGCAGGCATGTTCGACAACTTCAATGCCCCGCCAGACGTCACCTTTGGCATCTTCAAAAGTCTTTCCGTTGTCCTCTGCCAATATCTCAGCGAGTTCGTCGTGATGTTCTTTCAACAGTGCCTGATACCGCAGCATCAGACGGGCCCGCTCCGGTACTGCGACATTGCGCCAGGTTTTAAAAGCTTCCGCTGCGCCCTGCACCGCCTGCTCGACCTCATCCATCGTTGCCAGTGGCACTTCCGCAAGCACCTCCTGGTTGGCCGGGTTCACTACCGGCAGGACGTCGGATGATTTGCTGTCTACGAACTGACCATTTATTAGCAGTGGGACTCGCTTGCTCATTGCTTCACCTTGAAAGAGTAACTATTAGTAGATTGCGACTGTAGCAGCACAAATAATGCATTTATATTGACGAAATTACGATTTATATGGACTATATTGCGCAAAGGAGATGCTATGAGCCAACCTTCCCACTGGCCCCTGCCCGAAGACGGCATACGCTTTGTCACCCCAAGCTTTCTCGTCAGTGCCTTGCGGCGCAACCCGCTAGCCAGCGACTGCTTCCCATCGGCCATGGGCTACTACCCCAATGCGGCCGGGCACGGGATGGACAGAGAGCAACACGACGACAACTTGCTGATATTCTGTATTGACGGCGAAGGTACTCTCGAGGCGGGTGGACGATCCAGCACCGTTAGTGGCGGAGATCTGCTGCTGCTGCCTGCACACACGCCCCACCACTATCGAGCAAACCACGGTGACCCCTGGACCATATATTGGTGCCACTTCAGTGGTGAGCAGGCCGCAGCCTACGTTAGACTGATTGCCGACAATGGCCAATTCCAATTTTCAATTAGCAATCGACTTAAACTTATACGCGATTTTCAAAGCCTGCTGAGCGCGCGAGAAACCGGTTACAGAGAACTGCCCTTTATCCACGCTGCCAATCTATTGAAGCAAATGCTCAGTTTTATTGCTCTGCAACGCCGTTACAGTCAACACACGGCGGCATCGGGTTTCGACATACAGATAATTGAAAAAACCATGAAAGCCAACCTCGACAAGCCCCTGACACTGGATGATCTTGCCTCGGTTTGCAATCTTTCGAAATACCACTTTTCCAGCAAATATCGGGCGGCGACAGGCTACTCGCCCATCAAACATTTTCTGCACATGAAGATAGAAGCAGCATGTCAGTTGCTCGACACGACCAATATGAGAATAAGCGCTGTAAGCGAAGCGGTAGGCTATGATGACCCCCTCTATTTTTCGAGAATTTTCCGTAAAATTACCGGACTATCACCCAAGGATTATCGCGCTTCCCATCAAAAATAAATATGTATCGAGTTCTATTTCCGCGATAAAAATCCAGCGATTAAAGGGCTTAGCAGCACTCAAAAGAAAATTACCTGTCATCCCACAGAAATCAAACTATGCCCAAAGCGTGGGCAATAGTAGATATGTCAACTGTGCATATTTACTATACGCGCCACCACCCGCCCAGTATCGTGCGCCACAAGTCAGAGCGTTTTAGCGCGATGCTTCGGGCTGCCCAACAGCTTGAATTTTTTGGAATTTAACTCAGACAGGAGAGTCACAAACCATGATGAGCGACCTGAAAAACTCAAAGGCAAAAACCGCTTTTCTTTTTGCATTGTTGATGGCCGCGGTTGTCCCACTGTCCGCGTGTGATCGCAACGAAGGCGGCATGGAAGAAATGGGTGAAAACATGGACGAAGCTGCAACCGATTTTGGTAATGCTGTGGAAGACAAATGTGAAGAATTCAAGCAGGAAGCCGGTGCAGAAAACACCGACTGCTAGATTAACTTTCGCCGCCGGCCTAGCCGGCGGCAATGCTGCCGATCGACTTCAGAAATCCAAAGGCGTTTTTATATGGCGCGCAAACATCAAATCACGATGTCCTTTCAACTGCTCACTTAATGCTATCGTTATCGCTTCCGATGGATGAGAGAACCCTGCCCGCATTCCCTTGGGCATAGGTATAATTTCATGAGGGAGCGGGTTGATCATGACACCAATAAATATTGCCGCATAAAAATCCAAAGCCGTGGGTTGAGCGCCAAACATATAAGGACCGTTATCCTCTAGTTGCGCAGACAGAAGCCCCAGTATCTCCACCGTTCGAGTTTCTGAACGCGCCAGCGCCGCCTCACTATAACCATATTTCTGCGCAAGACGCTTTAGCACCGGGTTTGCCGACGGGCCGCCCGATAAAGCAATTGACTGCAAGCGGCGATTCCAGCCCAGACCTTCGATTCCAGCAATTTCTCTCAGCAATCCAAAGTGTTGCACTCGCTCCGCTGGCGATGCCGGAACCAGCCGCGGCTCGGGTTTCAGTTCGTCTGCCAGCAATACCATGCTTTCCCAGAGCGTATGCTGGCGGTTATTGGCGTCGACAATGACCGGAGCGCTGGTTTGGCCCGTCCACTCCAGAAGCGCGCGGTTTTCACCTCCGACTTCCTGCAATACCGGCGTATAGTCGATCTGCTTGTAGGCGAGCACCGCCTTGATCGCTTCCCCCCACACCCCCGGAGTTCCTGCGCACAGCACCAACCGCAAACCACCACGCTCACGCGCCTGTTCAACACTGATATAGTCCATGTCTGTTATTCCCATTATGCGACCGCACTATCATAGCAGCGAAGGATTACCCTGCTCTACGCCAGAACCGCGCTACACATTAGCGGCATCGCATTAGCTGTCGACGGTTCAAACTATCGGGTTACCTGCCTTGCGTCAGCGACCTGACCAGCGCAACGCTGAAGATCTTTTACTCGCACCTCACTTAGCATTGCTATACTCCTGCCTTCATACCCAGAATTTACATAGCGACACAAACCATGCCTCAACCTTCCATTTGGATAGCACTGCTGCCACTCACCCTGTTGCTGGCGCTGCTGGGTATCAATGTCAGCCTTTTTGGCGACAGCGCAATAGAGGGGCCAAACCAGATTGCCTTGCTGGCCGCCGGGACACTGGCAGCGCTTATCGGACTGGCTCACGGCAAACACTGGAAAGTGATGCAGGAGGGAATGCTTAAAGTCATTCATGTGGCGATTGTTCCCATACTCATGCTGCTACTGATTGGCGCCATGGCCAGCACCTGGATGGTGAGCGGCATCGTGCCGACAATCATAATCTACGGCTTGCAGCTCGCTGACCCTGCCTGGTTTTACGTCGGTGCCGCCCTGGCTTGCGCCATTGTCTCAACAGCCGTCGGC
>JBFKDP010000061.1:0-15268 GCA_041619575.1 Litorivivens sp. | reverse complement strand
CGGCTTTCATCTTGTTGGCGGCGCCAGCAGCTGCGATACCCACAGCATCACAGCTTCTAACCCCGACGGCTCAGCCATCGCGGATGTCATGCACCGTGCGCTCAATCACTGCCAGCTAAAGCCCGAACACATTACTGCGATCAAAGCTCACGGCACGGCCAGCCCTCTCAATGACGATGGCGAAGCCGCGGGCGTCCACCGCGTTTTCAGTGAAGTACCACCACTGTTTTCACTAAAGTCTTATGTCGGTCACACGCTCGGTAGCTGCGGCGCAATAGAAACCGCCCTACTGACAAGCTGCATAGATGCCGGCTTTATTCCCAAAAGCGCGGGCTTTCTAGAGGCTGATCCCGCATTGGGGCTGGAGCCACTTGTCAGCAGCCAAAGCGCTGAGACCGGGCACTACATGTTTAACTTCTTCGGATTTGGCGGCAACAATTGCAGCCTGATCATCGACTACAGGAACTAGGCCATGCTGCATATACTCGCGAGTGGCCAGTACCACCAAGCGATACGGGACGACGATCCCAGCAACGATTTACGCGAAGCGCTGGCCATTGCAACGCGTGAAAGATTTCGGCGCATCGACCGTTTTACACAGTTGAGTATCATTGGCGCCCACCGCTGCATCGGTGTGAAGGAATTACCTGCCAATACCGGACTCTACCTAGGTTCGCGCTATGCACCGATTACCACGACAGTGAAAGTTCACAAACACATGCTGCAGAAAAAGCAGCTCCCCAAACCGGCGCATTTCGTCAACACCCTCAGCAACTCAGCCGGTTATTACATCGCCAGAAATTTTGGCTTGCAGGGCAAGAACCTGTTTATATCTCGACCCGATGCATCCACCGAAGCGGTACTGCAACTGGTCGCGCTGGATTTTGCGGCGGGTGAGGCGGATGTTGCCCTGATCGGACTGGTTGATGAAATCGGGCCCTGTGCAGCAGAGCATCGTAGGCGGCTGGAAGTGGCTGACGATACAGCCATCGCGGAGGCTTCCTGCTGGTTCCTGCTTGCCGCGGAGTCACAACCGGAGCAATTGGCAAGCATCAAAAAAACCGCAACGCTTGCCAACCGACTCAAGCTGGATACCTGGCTGGAAGATGCACTGGCCGATGGCAACGGCGCAGACACAGTATTTTACGCTTCCTGTGCTGATGCAGAAGAAGCGATACTCGCTCGGCTGGGCCCTCAGGCCCGCTTAGACTATCACCCGGACGCTTACTCTCCGGAGGCTTCCGCGCTCGCCATTCAGCATTTTATTGCAAGCGATTCAAACGCGAAGCAACTACTCACCGTTGTCGCCGACGCTGCGGGGCGCTATCACTGCTGCCAGGTCACGCGACCACTTTGAGCTTGAGATCGCGCAGCTGGATGTAGGCGCTGCGCTCCATCTCCATGACTTTATAAAGTTGATCGGCCAACTTTTCAAAATCCAGCGGCATGCGCCCCTTCAACATCTTGGCGGCATACAGGGCAAAGCGGCGCCACTCGTCACCTGCGTCAGTAAACTGGCGAGCGATGTCGCTCAGCTCAGGCACAGCAATTAAACCAGCCGACTCCTGCAAAAATGAGGCGTAAAGAAACCTGAAGCCCGCACCGCCCGTGCCGATTTCTTCCTGCATTCTGACCATATGACCAATAAACAGTTTGTTGCGGTGCAGAGCTTGCTCGGAGCTATCATTTTGCATGCGTCGAATCTTTCGCGCGACAAAGCCAATACCGTTAACCCCAACAAAAGGAAACGGGGCTCGCAGCATCATATTTACCGTGTCCCGGATGGATTTTACGATTGCTGCTCGAAATGGCGGATCTTGCGGGATCGACTGGGGGTAGTAAAGCAAGCCCTTCGGCGCCAGCATGCCTTTTACAAAACGCGCACGCTGCAGCGAGGCGCGATCGGCGATACTGATACTTTCAAAGGTCGGGTCGCTGATCTGGTACGTGTCAGCATTGCGACCAATCGCCACGAGATTGTGGGCATTAAAGTGAAAGCGCATATCCTGCGGGAAGTAAGGCAGCCAATAGACGGACGTCTGCAGGCCCACTGGCCGGCCCGCATCCAGATTCTCGTCAAGTGCCGCCATACCTTGCTCGGGTTTCCGATAGCGATGAAAACGCATGTCAATGCCCAAGCGCGAGCTTAGCCCCTTGATAATACGCCCCGGCGGCAAGCGGTAAGCCAGCAAGGGCATGCCACCGACCTTCAGCAAAGGAATATAAGCAAAAGTCAGCGCACCGGAAATTCCGAACACCATCGGCTCAGACAGTGCCAGACCGTTGTGCCGCAACAGCGCGGCCATAGCACCACTTTCACAGTGGGCCGTCTGTCTGTGATCAAATTCCGGAGTCATGACTGGCTCTCCGCCGGTGGCCAGCGCCGCAAATCCGTCACGGTCATGCCCAGCGCGTCAGCGTAGCACTGCAAACTACGCTCCTTCATTCGCGCAAACACACTTGCCCGGCAATGCCGCCTTACCTGCCACAACCATTTGCCACTGCTTTGGGCCAGCACGCGATGATCCATACGACAGCGGTACATGTGATACTCCAAAGGAGACGCCAGTCCATTATCAACCCTGCCAAGAGCAGTCTGAGCCGCTACGTCAAACTCCGCGAGCGCCTGTTCAAGCACAACTTCTTCAGCTTCCCAACCACTGGAAAGTTGGGTGGTATACTTACCTGCGTCATCAAGGACGTAGAGCGGCTTGCGCTGCCCTTCAAACGACTTCAGTTGATCCTGAGGCACTTCATCAATTTTCATATCAAGCCTGAGCCTTGCAGACAGTGAGCAGCATAAAGGCCGTTGAGAAGCGACCACTCTCCGGCACATAACAGAGAATTTTTTGCCCTTCCTGCAAGTCACCCGACCGGAACAATTCTTCGAGCATGATGTAAATCGACGCTGAACCCGTATTGCCCTTGGTCACCAGATTTGTCCGCCAGCGTTCGTAGGGTATTTCACAATCGACTCGAGCCAGGCCTTCTGCCAAGCGCTCTCGGAAATATTCCGATGAGTAATGTGGCAGAAAGTAATCCACCTCAGAAATATCGAGACCTTTATCTCGCAATATATCAGGCAGCGCTTTCTCTACCGTGTAGTAAACAATATTTTCGTTGAGCTGCTTAACGTCCTGTTTGATAGCAAACACCGAGTCTGCGAGCCATTCCTTATGCTCAATAGACTTCCAGCTTTCAAGACTGCCATCTTCTCGCTTAACCGCGCCGGCATACATGCAGGCGTCCTGCTCATTGGCAAATGAGCGCTGCACAATCCAGTCAATACGTAGCGACAGGCCCTGCGACGCAGGCTGAGGCTGAAGCCTGACAGCACCTGCCCCATCGGACAGCATCCAGCGCAGGAAGTCTTTTTCAAAAGCAATCTCTGGCTGTTTAGCAAGTTGCTCAACACTGGCCTCATTTTCTTCATCAAAAAACTCAGCGCGCAAGATTGCCGAAGCCAGTTCCGACCCCGTCGCCACGGCGTTGGAATGTTCACCGCTGGCAACACCGAGCCAAGCATATTTCAGTGCTGTCATGCCGGCCAGGCAAACGCCGGAAGTGGCCACTACTTCCCGGTCAGCACTACCCAGCACTCCCTGAACCATGACCGCGTGATTAGGCAGCAGTTGATCCGGCATCGTGGTGCCACACACCAGCGCGTCTAGGTCACTGGCCAGCGAAAAATGTTCATTCTCTAGCTGTTTCACCGCTGCAGCCGTCAACTCCGCATTATTGTGTGTCGCCTTGCGCGTTTCCGGGTCAATCGCGTAGTAGCGGCTCTTGATGCCATTACTGCGCAGGATGATTCGACGTGCACGCGAGGGCCTATCGCCCACCTGACCCAGCACGTCTTCTATCGCTTCGTTGCCGATTGGCTCGTTAGGCAAGTACACCGCAATATCGGTGATATAAACAGAGGGCATAAATAGGACTCGTCAAAAAGTTAGGCGTTCAGCTATTCGGTAAACGGGGAAGCAGCATCTTCACCAAAATAGGCTTTCTGCTGCGCGATTTTCTTTTTGGTAAACGGCGCTAGGAGAGATTTGATAGCAATATTCAGGGGTACAACGGTCACAATTAGGGTCACCAGAAACACGACATACACCAACACCAGAGGCTTGCGCTGAATTGATCCCGCAGGGCCAAGCAAACGAAACAACTTTCCCCATAACCGGAACGCACGCTTGCCGGTTTTTTCGCTGGAAATCAATTTCTCATTTACGACAGCAGTCTGCAAACCCGCAAAGACATTTGCATCAAGCTCATTGTCTCGCAATTTTTCCAGCAGCCGCACACCATAGTCAGGGCATTTGTTCATATCACTTTCGGACACACCGGCACGCGGTATAAGGCCATTGAGAAAGGGCCCCTGTTTACCGGACAAGACCCACAAAGGCGTCGCCAGAAAACTACCAATGCTGCCGGCTTCGTCGACCAATGCGATATGCCCGACTAGGCGAGCCCGAAGGTCGCTCAACGCCTGACGGATATCCTCTTGCGCCATAAGCCACATATTGCGACAGGCCACCAGCGTGACCACAGGCTTACCCGCAAACAGCTTCTCCGCGAGTTCGCTTTGCAAAAAAGCACTGATTGGCAGTGAGGGGGACAAAAACCAGACTTGATAGGCCAGCACGATTAGATCAAAGTCTTCGTCGCCACGCAGCGCCGACTTTTCCAAAGCTGGCGCATCCTGATAAACCGCTTCAGGAAAAGTATCCAGAAAACGGAAAAATGGCCAGGGAAAGGGGTAGTCATGCAGCGGACGCACGCATTCGAAAACCACATCGATATCATCAGCCTTGAGCAAGGGGTTGACGAGTTTTTCCGCAGCACGACTAAGCTGCCCAGTCTGGGAGTAATGCACAACGAGTACTTTTTTAACAGAGCTGCTCACGGGTAATGCGCTACCGACTTATTTGCTATGATGCGTGATCTTGATCACTTTTTAACTGCGAAGTATATCATGCCGGTGCAAGTCTCACTCAATAGCAACAGCGCAGTATTCGATGACCACTTCCCGAACAGCCCCATCATACCCGCTGCCCTGCTCATAGAAGAAATCGCACTGCAGATAGAGCGTGAGACAGCCAAAGTATTCGATCATGCCAGCAAACTGAAGCTACTGGCTCCAGCTGTACCTGGCGAACCCCTGACGCTGGATTGGGAAGAGCGGGGAGAGGACCTGACTTTTCATTGCATTCAGAATAACATGGCCGTACTGCAGGGGCGCCTGGGCAGCAAAAGCAAACCCTCTCAGCCGATTTCCTGCCCCCCAGCGGAAATGTCCCCAAGCAGCACCAGCGGGTGTTACGAAAGACTCCCCTACGGCCCCAGGATGCAGCTGATTGCCAGCGTTCGCGGCGGGAATTGCGATTCTGACGGGGAGTATGCTGAGTCACGCAGCCATGCACTAGAGCTCAACCCTTTTTGCCGACATGCCTCGCTGTCAGCCTGGAGCGCCCTTGAATTTGCCGCCCAGACCCTAGCCTGCCATTGCCTGTTAAATGCAACCAACAATGACCGTCGGGACACGACCCGCGAAGTAAAAGTCGTCGCTATCAAAAGCCTGCAGTGTTTTCAGAGCAGCTTTTCCGCGCGGGAATATGCAGTGACCCGCATTCGATTGAATGTGGCACACGCTGCGGCCGCACGCTGCGAGTTTGAATTGAGCCACAAAGACACGCTGATCGCTCGCGGGATGTTCACCGCTAGTTTCTAATTATTGCAAGCCGCCGATACCGCAATAACCTAGCACAGCAACATTCCACGCTCGGGGTTAAAGCTCGAGCAGGAAGGTGACCGGGCCATCGTTAAGCAGCTCAACCTGCATGTCGGCACCGAAACGCCCACCTGCAACGGTTCCATGACGCTCAACCAAGATATCAAGCAAGCCACTATAGAGAAGCTGGGCATCGTCTGGTGCAGCGGCTGTTGAGAACCCGGGGCGCAGACCTTTGCGGGTATCCGCCGCCAGCGTAAACTGGGAAATCAGCAGCAAGCCACCGCCGGTATCGCGCAGCGAGGCATTCATTCGCCCCTCATTATCAGCAAACAGCCGATAGTTGAGCAGGCGCTCAGCCATACGATCCAGCAGCTCAGGGCCGTCGTTGCGTTCTACGCCTAACAGCACCAGCATGCCAGCATCAATCGCCCCGATGCATTCGTCGTCAACACTCACACGCGCATAGCGAACGCGCTGAATCAAGGCCTTCACAGTGAAAAGGTTCCCGCTTGGTAATTTATGCTGATTGGTCAGCCAGAGATTGCAACATATCGGTAGTGGCGTGGACAAGTGCATCGCTCATCGCGGGCTCATAGGGTGAATGACCGCCGTCGCGGATGATGCGCAATTCACTCCCCGGCCAGACCGTGTGCAGCGCATGGGCATTGTCCAAGGGGCACACCATGTCATACCGACCATGCACAATGATACCGGGAATGCCCGCCAGCTGGCCTGCCTGTGAAATCAACTGATCCGGCGCAAGAAAGCCCTTATTCAGAAAGTAGTGAATTTCAAGTCGCGCCAGCGCCAGGGCATTGTGAAACTCACTCACAGAATCAATAAAACCCGAATGAGGCCTCAAGGTAGAACAGGTTGCCTCCCAGGTGGCCCAGGCGCGCGCCGCCGCCATCTGCTCAATTTCATTGCCGGAGTTCAAGACCGCATGATAACTTTCCAGCAGCTTATCGGGCTCAGGAACTGCAGCACAAAGCTTGGCCCAGGCTTCGGGGAAAACCCGGCTTGCTCCACTTGAGTAAAACCAGTCGAGATCCTGTTGTCGACACAGAAAGACACCGCGCAATACCATACCAAGAACACGCTCTGGGCTGCGCTGCGCATAGGCCAGCGCAAGCGTCGCTCCCCAGGAACCACCAAAGAGCATGCAGCGCTTGACCCCGAGCTTCGCCAACACCGCGTCGATATCGGCCAGCAGGTCGTCTAGCGTATTGTTTTCTATACAGGCGTGCGGTGCAGAGAGCCCGGCACCGCGCTGATCAAACAGAATGATGCGATAGCGTTCAGGATCAAAAAAACAGCGCCCCCTTGGATTGCAGCCAGCGCCAGGGCCGCCGTGCAAAAAGAGCACAGGGACGCCGTCGGGGTTACCGCTCTCTTCAACATGGAGGACATGAGGCTCGCCAACGGCCAGCTTATGTTCGCGATAGGGCTTGATATCGGGAAATAGGGGTAGCACGACAACCTCGAACCGGGCAACACATACAGCTTAGCTCAAGGTGTGCTTTTCAGCGAACAGCAGCCCCGGATAACCAGGGCCGCCCTCGTTAAGATAGGTATAAGGCTTAGGCTTTAGCCGCCTGATTGCCCGCGCGTTTGCGCTCGTTCTCTTTCAGCAGCTTTTTACGCAGACGAATGCTCTGAGGGGTTACTTCCACCAGCTCATCGTCTTCGATAAATTCCAGTGCCTGCTCAAGCGTATGCCGCACCGGCGGCGACAGTGTCAGCGCCTCATCAGTCCCTGAAGCGCGCACGTTGGTCAGCTGCTTGGCCTTGGTCGGGTTAACAACCAGATCATTGCCGCGCGAGTGCAGCCCCACAATCTGGCCTTCATAGACCTCTTCGCCGTGCCCCAGAAACAGGCGACCGCGGTCTTGCAGGTTATAAAGGCCATAACTCAGGGTCTTGCCCTTCACCATCGACACCAGCACACCGTTTATGCGACGACCCACTTCGCCCATTTTTACCGGGCCGTAATGATCGAATATGCTGGTCAGAATGCCCGAGCCTGAGGTCAGGGTCAGGAAGAGTGAGCGAAAACCAATCAAACCGCGCGAAGGAGCAATAAACTCCAGTTTCACCCGACCCTTGCCGTCGGGTTCCATGTTAGTCAGCTCAGCTTTGCGTAGGCCCAGCTCTTCCATCACCGCGCCCTGGTGTTGCTCCTCTACGTCAATAACAACCTGCTCGTAGGGTTCCTGTACTTCACCGTCAACGACTTTTTGAACCACTTCCGGGCGTGATACGCCGAGCTCAAATCCTTCACGGCGCATATTCTCGATCAGCACCGACAAGTGCAGTTCGCCGCGACCGGAAACAATAAACTTATCCGGCGAGTCGCCCTGCTTAACACGCAGCGCCACATTGTGGATCAATTCCTGCTCAAGACGCTCGGAGATGTTGCGCGTGGTGACATACTTGCCCTCTTTGCCTGCAAAGGGAGAGTCGTTGACCTGAAAGGTCATACTGACGGTGGGCTCATCAACAGTCAGCGCTGGCAGGGCTTCTGGCGCCTCGGGCGTACACACGGTATCGGAAATACTTAGACCTTCGATGCCAGTAATGCAGACTATGTCACCGGCGCGCGCTTCATCGACTTCCACCCGCTCAAGCCCAAGGTAGCCCATCACCGTCAGCACGCGACCCTTACGGGTTTTGCCGTCGCGATCGACAACCACAACCTGCTGGCCAGACTTCATGGTGCCACGCTTGATACGCCCCACCCCGATAACCCCCACGTAGCTGGAGTAATCCAGAGCCGAGATCTGCATTTGCAGGGGAGCATCAACGTCGACGTCAGGCGGGCTTACCTTATCGACAATCATTTCAAATAATGGCGTCATGTCTTCGGCCACATTGTCGACCTCAAAACCGGCAAAACCATTCAAAGCTGAGGCATAGACGATTGGAAAGTCGAGCTGCTCGTCGGTGGCGCCCAGATGATCAAACAGCTCGAAGACCTGATCGATAACCCAATGCGGACGAGCACCGGGGCGGTCTATTTTATTTACGACGACAATGGGCTTCAGGCCGCGCTCGAAGGCTTTCTGGGTTACAAAACGCGTTTGGGGCATAGGACCATCGACGGCATCAACCAAAAGCAAAACCGAGTCGACCATCGACAGGACGCGCTCGACCTCACCACCGAAATCGGCGTGACCGGGGGTATCAACGATATTGATGCGATAGCCATTCCAGCGAATAGCCGTGTTTTTGGCGAGAATCGTAATACCGCGCTCACGCTCCTGATCGTTGGAGTCCATGATGCGTTCGGCGCCTTCACTGCGGCGATCCAGAGTGCCGGACTGACTCAGCAATTTATCGACCAAGGTTGTCTTACCGTGGTCAACGTGCGCGATAATCGCGATATTACGAAGATTTTCAATCATTTAAAAACTCTACAGGGGCGGCCTGCGCCCAAAATAAAATGCACGCCACTCAGGGTGGTGTCATTAAAATTACGGATTCCTATGGGAGGATTTTTCGCCAGATCAATCGGTGAACAGTGCCTACGCTTTCGGAGCGGCGCGTATTATAGCCGATAAAACGACCAACTGCCCCCAAAACTGCGTATAAATTCCACCGCGCACGCTAACAGTCACATTGAGGCTCACAGGTTTGGGCATACGCAGACAATCCCGCTACAATTCCTACCTTTACGCCCCGCTCAGCCGCCGACTGATGCCGGCGCCTTACAAAAACCGGCAAGACGATAATAAGCACGCGCTAGCAACAAAGAGTCATCACCTATGAGCCAACAAAACACCGTTAACTGGACCAAACGCTGGACGTTTATACTCGCCGCAACCGGCTCGGCCGTGGGGCTGGGCAACATTTGGAAGTTTCCCTATATCACCGGCGAATATGGCGGCGGCGCCTTCGTTTTGGTGTATCTCGCCTGCATTCTGATTATCGGCGTACCGGTCATGATTGCCGAGGTCATGACCGGCCGTGCAGCCCGCGCCAACCCGGTCGATGCCATGCTCAAACTCAGCCGGGAGGCCCAAGCCCCCGCCATCTGGGGGCTGGTCGGCCTCGGCGGCGTCATCGGCGGCATGCTGATACTGATGTTTTACGGCGTCGTCGCCGGCTGGGCACTGGACTATGTCTGGCAGAGCGTCACCGCCAGTTATCAGGGCCAAAGCGCTGAAACGATCGAGGGAAATTTCGCCACATTGACTGGCAGCTTTGAGCGCCAGTGGTTCTGGCAAACGCTGTTTGTCGCCCTCACCGGTGGCATTATCGCCGCCGGCGTTACCGGAGGTATTGGCCGCGCCGTTGAAATTCTAATGCCGCTACTGGTGGTCTTTCTCCTGATTCTTCTCGGCTACAGCTGGGCGACCGGCGACTTTCTTGCCAGCCTGGAATTTATGTACCAGCCCAACTTCTCCAAACTGACCAGTGAGTCGGTACTGGTGGCCATGGGCCACGCCTTTTTCACCTTGAGTCTGGGCATGGGCGCCATAATGGCCTACGGGGCTTATATGCCTGGCGAACATTCGGTGGGCGCTACTGTCATCGCCATTGCCGTGCTTGATACCGCAATCGCCCTGGTGGCCGGAATGGCTATCTTCCCCTTGGTATTTGCCAATGGCCTCGAACCCAGCTCGGGCCCCGGACTGATGTTTGTGTCACTACCAATCGCCTTTGGCAGTATGCCCGGGGGCATTATTTTTTCGAGCCTGTTCTTTCTACTGGTGAGCATAGCGGCTCTAAGCTCGTCGATTTCACTGATCGAACCTGGTGTCGCCTGGCTCGAACGCCGCGGTATCCAGCGCCGCTGGGGCACCCTTGGTACAGCAACCATCGGCTGGATTGGCGGCACCATCTGCATCTACTCAAGCGATTTTTTCGACTTCCTGGACCACCTGACAGCCAATTACATACTGCCTCTCGGCGGTCTGCTGATCGCGCTGTTTGTCGGTTGGATTATGCGCCGCGAGGCGGTCGAAGCAGCGGTGCGCATTCGCAACCCGATATTCTTCAAACTGTGGATGCTGGTACTGCGCTATGTAACCCCCGTGGGCATAGCGATGATATTCCTGCATAGCATAGGCCTGCTCGACAAACTGGGCTTGTAAGAGATGCAGCAAGTATTACGTCTTTTTATCGTTTTCTGTCTGCTTATTTTCGGCGCGCTTTACTATCACGCCTATCAGCAGGATAAACGTCACAGCGACGAAGCCATCCGCTACCTGGAAAGAGTGATGGTGGACATCTCGGACTGGCGGGCGCAATCGCTCTGGTCACATCTGGGGCCCGAAGCCCGAGAGCGGGTCGGCCGCGATCAACTTGAGAGTGTGCTGGCCCAATACCGCAGATTGGGCCGCTTTCATGAGCTGGATGCGCCGCAGTTTTCAAAGCTTACAGCAGCGCTCTCGGTATTCGGGAGCGGCAGCCACCTGAGTTACAGCTTTCCCGCACGCTTTGAGCAGGGCAAGGCACTCGTGACCGCGACCCTGACCGCGGGCGATGGCAGCTACCGACTCTACAATTTCAGCATACGTCAGATAGAAACCCGCCAGACCCCGCCGTGAATCCCCTAGTCTTCAGTGTCATCACCACCCATGCCAAGTTCCTTGATCTTGCGGGTCAGGGTATTGCGGCCCCAGCCCAGTAGATTGGAAGCATCCCGGCGACGCCCCTGAGTGTAGGCCAGCGCCGCCTCTATCATAATCCGCTCAAACTGCGGCACGGCGCGATCCAATAGGCGATCACGACCAAGCAGTAATTCCTGATCAGCCCAGTGACGCAGATTATCCTGCCAGTGAATACTGGGCGCACCCGGTGGCACATCTGCCGCGCTTTGGGTTTGTTGCAGCATCTCCGGTGGCAGGTCGTTAATATGGATCTCGCGCCCGGACGCCATCACCGTCAACCAGCGACAGGTGTTTTCCAGCTGGCGCACGTTGCCCGGCCAGGGCAATTTCATCATGTACTCTTCAGCTTCTGGGCGCAGCCGCTTGGGTTCTACATTCAGCTCATTGGCCGCTTGCTTGAAGAAGTGCTTGACCAACATCGGGATATCTTCACGCCGCTCGGACAGTCGCGGAATATGGATGCGAATGACATTCAGCCGGTGAAACAAATCCTCACGAAACTTGTGCGCTTTAACCAGAGTTTCCAAATCCTGGTGAGTTGCCGCAATGATGCGTACATCCACACGCACCGAGGTGTGACCACCTACCCGGTAAAATTCGCCATCGGCCAGCACCCGCAGCAAGCGGGTCTGGGTTTCTGCCGGCATGTCGCCAATCTCATCCAGAAACAAGGTGCCGCCATTGGCCTGCTCAAAGCGTCCACGCCGCTGGGAACCAGCACCGGTAAAGGCTCCCTTTTCGTGACCAAACAACTCCGACTCCATCAAATCACGGGGAATCGCAGCCATATTCAGAGCAATAAACGGCTTATCCGCGCGCGGGCTATGGCGGTGCAAGGCGTGAGCGACCAGCTCCTTACCCGTGCCCGACTCGCCGTTGATCAACACCGTGATATTCGAATGGGCCAGACGACCGATCGCACGAAAAACCTCCTGCATCGCAGGCGCTTCACCAATAATTTCAGGGGTTTCATATTGTTCGGCGGCCGGCATCTGCCCCTTGCGCTTGTTGTTGTGTTCCAGGGCTCGCTGGATAGTCGCCACAACCTCGTCAACATCAAAGGGCTTGGGCAGATACTCGAAAGCGCCACCCTGATAGGACGCGACAGCGCTGTCCAGGTCAGAGTGTGCGGTAGTGATAATGACCGGAAGACCGTGGTAGCTGGCGGTAATTTTGGTCAGCAGTTCCAGGCCGTCAATGCCAGGCATACGGATATCACTAATAATGGCATCGGGCGTTCCAGTGTCGAGCTGGGTCAACAATTCGTCGCCGCTTTCAAAGCTCTGAGTATCGATATTTGCCTGATTGAGCGCCTTTTCCAGCACCCAGCGAATAGATCGATCATCGTCTGCAATCCAGACGGAGTGTGACTTGCTCATGCAGCTTGCTCCAAGGGAATATTGAGCGTAAACACGGTGCTGCCCGGTTCGCTCGTACATTCAATCAGCCCACGATGGCGATTAATAATGGACTGGGAAATTGAGAGCCCGAGGCCCGTGCCATCCGGCCGCCCGCTGACCATCGGTAAAAAAATCGCTTCGCGGACGACATCAGGAATACCCGGCCCGTTATCCACCACTTCGACTCGGCATACCAGTCGGTAGCGATGGGCACCAATCGTAAACTGCCGCTGAGTGCGCGTTCGCAACGTAATCAACGGCCGCTCTATGTAGTAATTTTGTTGCTGCAAGGCCTGCACCGCATTGCGCACAATGTTGAGTGTTGCCTGTATCAGCTGGGACCGATCGCCCACCAGGTCTGGAATACTGGGATCGTAGTCCCGGACAATATGGATATTGCCTGTGCCCTCCGCCTCAACCAGGGTGCGAACCCGTTCAAGCACCTCATGGATATTGGTCGATTCCATTGTCAGGGTCTGGTTCGGCCCCAGCATGTTGTCGACCAGGCTGCGCAGTCGATCCGCCTCTTCGATGATCACATTGGTGTAATCTTTTAGTTTGTCATCTGGAAGTTCCCGTGCCAGCAATTGCGCAGCGCCACGCAGCCCCCCCAAAGGGTTCTTGATTTCGTGGGCCAGTCCGCGCACCAGCACCCGCGAGTGCTCCTGACTGGACAACAGCCCCTCTTCGCGGCTGATTCGCAGCAGACGATCCAGCGGCTGCAGCTCAATAATCAAAGATTTTGTGCCCTGGGCCTCATAGACCGGCGTGACCGCAAAATCCACCGTAATATGCTGCCCGGAATGCAGTAACAATTGCGCTTCGCGCTTGGTGTACGCATTGAAGTTATTGATGGCGTCGAGCAGGTTGACCATAGTGTCTTCCTGCTCATAGAACAGCTTGGTAACCGAGCTGCCCTGCATTCGCTGACCTGATACGGCCAGTAAAGCCTCCGCTGCAGGATTGATATAGCTCACCGTCAAATTCGGCTCGACCAAAATGATCGCCGTTTTCAGGTTATCGAGAATGCGGTGGTGCAGATTTTCCGGTGCCATGGGACGGCTTGAACTCCTGTATACCCCTGACCTGTAAGCAATATCCGGGCCAGCACTCCAAAAGACGGGATTGGCTGAAAGAGCGGTGCTGACCGCCAGCGCCCATATGGCGCGACAAGTGGATAGGGGCTTATCACCATCATGGAGCGCAGGGATGTCCAGTATAGCGCACGCGCACCATCATGGTGCAAAAGAGAGAAGGCTCAGCCCAAATAGCCGGGGATTAGTTGCGCCCCGGCCAATAGGCCGTAATGGTTACCGAGTCAGAGCGACCGACCGGCGCACCGTCGCGGTCAACCACCTGAACAGTGATTTCGTGAGCGCCCGGCGTCAGGCGGTCGATGGTATATTGCTGGCCAGCCAGAATACCGAGGCTTTTACCATCGAGCAGGTATTCAACACTGTGCCTGGGCAGTAGCGGCGGATTCACTTCCACGCTGACCTGTGTGGGAAGCCGCCCATTGGGCACTATTGCTCTATCCGCCGGACTCAATATCACCACCTCGTAGGCCGCTTCACTGTCCTTCGCGGCCTTCTTTTCAGTCCTCGGGCGCGGCTTCACGGCTGGCGTAACATTGGGTTCGCGCAAGTCAACCCGCTCGGCGTCTTCACCGGGGCGGTCTGTAAACACGGTATTTCCCTGCCTATCCTTGCTGCGGTATATCCCGCCACGCTCTTCCTCGGCAATAAGCACCGTGGCAAATCCGGCAATAAGCAGCATGCTGATAAATATTTTCATGTCTTGATGGTTGGTCATGGCAGCCTCGGCGTCAATAGGGGAAAACCAAAACTACGCACACAATAGAGACCAGACCAAACATCAGGCAAAAAAAAGCCCGGCAGAGCCGGGCTTCGCAAGTGCTCGAGCGATTAAACGCTGTAGTACATGTCAAACTCAACAGGGTGAGTTGTCATGTTCAGGCGCTCAACTTCAGCAGACTTCAGACCGATGTAGGCATCGATCATGTCGTCATCAAATACACCACCAGCGGTCAGGAACTCACGGTCAGCATCAAGCGCGGCCAGCGCCTGGTCCAGTGAGGACGCAACAGTCGGAATGGCAGCCGCTTCTTCAGCAGGCAGATCATACAAATCTTTATCCGCAGCATCGCCAGGGTGGATCTTGTTCTGGATACCGTCAAGGCCAGCCATCAGCATAGCCGCAAACATCAGGTAAGGGTTGGCCGATGGATCGCCAAAACGCACTTCGATACGACGCGCTTTCGGATTGGAAACGTATGGAATACGAATCGACGCAGAACGGTTACGGGCAGAGTAAGCCAGCATAACAGGCGCTTCGAAGCCAGGTACCAGACGCTTGTATTCGTTAGTCGAGGCATTTGCGAAAGCATTGATTGCACGCGCATGCTTGATGATACCACCAATGTAGAACAGGGCAGTTTCAGACAGGCCGCCATAGACGTCGCCAGCAAACAGGTTAGTGCCGTCTTTGCTCAGAGACATATG
>JBFKDP010000060.1:0-15383 GCA_041619575.1 Litorivivens sp. | reverse complement strand
TATCGCCATGTTATAGCGGCGGTCGTGGCCGCTGGCTATCGCGCAGTGGCCCCCGACCATATCGGCTTTGGACGCTCGGACAAGTTGCCCCAGCGTAGTGATTACTCCTATGCGCGCTTTGTGGGCTGGATGGCCAGTTTTGTCGAAGCGCTGGATTTGCGCGACTTATTACTGGTCTGTCAGGACTGGGGTGGTCCTATTGGTCTGAGTACCCTGGCGAAAATGCCGGATCGTTTCAGCAGTGTCATCACAGCAAATACCTTGTTGCCAAACTGTGAGGCGCCGCCAAAGGGCATTGCCGACTGGCCGGGTGAACTGGTTGAAAACTGGGCGTCAATGACGGCCGCAGCTGATGATTTGCCGGTAGCGGAGATTGTCAGCGGCGTCTGCGTTAATGCCTTGGGCGAGGCCGAGAAGCGCGCCTACGACGCTCCCTTCCCCGATGCAAGCTACAAGGCGGCCGTCCTGGAATTTCCCAGTCTGATTCCAATTCGCGAAGACATGCCGGGCACGCGGGAAAATCGCGCCGTCTGGCAGTTACTGGAGCAATGGCGAAAGCCTTTTGTTACGGCATTTAGTGACAGCGATCCAACTACTGCAGCCTGGGCGGAGGTATTTCGCAGCAGAATCCCCGGTGCGCGCAATGAGTGGCATTGCACAATCGCCGATGCCGGGCATTTTGTGCAGGAGGAGCAGGGGGCTGCTCTGGCCAGCGTTGTTCTGGATGTGCGCAAGGCTACCTAGTGGCTGCATGGCATAGACTAAGAAGCAAGGTAAAAAAGGTAAATAAGAGGCCATAGGATTATGTCGGCGGTATTGTTTGAGCAAGACGGGCACGTTGCCTGGATCACCCTTAATCGGCCAGAAGCCAAAAACACGATGAACGCCGAAGTGTTTGTGCGCCTGGCGGAGGCCTGGGATGAGGTGCGCGAAAATGATGAGATTCGCGTTGCGGTATTGACCGCCAGTGGCAATGAAGATTTTTGCTGTGGCGGTGACCTCGGCGGTGTCATTCCTTTATGGACCGGAGCCCGCCAGCCCGAAAACGACATTGAAGAGAGGTTGCTGGCTGACCCCATGATCATGGATAAGGTCATGCTCAAGGCTGAGCCTCTCTACAAACCTGTGATTGCTGCGATCAATGGCCGCGCGCTGGGTGGTGGCTGCGAAATACTGCAGGCGACGGATATTCGGCTGGCGGCTGATACAGCTGTTTTTGGTTTGCCTGAACCCAAGTCGGGTATTGTCCCCGGTGCTGGCAGCATGGTGCGCCTTGCACGGCAGCTGCCCTATGCCCACGCCATGAAACTCCTGTTGACTGCTGAGCCGGTCGACGCGCCTACGGCTGTGCAGATTGGTTTGATATCGGAAGTGGTACCAGCCGGTGAATTGCGCAATCGTGCCCAGGCCTTGGCAGAGCTGGTGGCCGCCAATGCACCACTAGCGCTGCAGGCGATCAAGAAAACGGTGCTGGATTCGCACACACTCCCTTGGGCGGATGCTTTTCGCCTTGAGATGGAGCAAGCTGGCGCGGTAATGATGTCCAAAGATGCTCGAGAAGGCCCCAGAGCCTTCAAGGAAAAGCGCCAGCCGGAGTTTATAGGGCGTTAGTGACAGGGCTGTGACCGGGTGCTGTATTTCGCCGGCGCGCCTTTGCTGAAAAGGCGCCACTGCTGCCGGGTTGCTTGCTGGGTCACAGGGTACGATGGCCCGTGAGGAACTGCAGGTTTGTGTAATGTCTACCCGATGGGCGCAGCGGTATTGAGAGCGATTGGGTTGCCGAAAGCGCCTGGCCGCGCTCTACATTACTGAGCGCCCGCTATTTGCTCCCTCCGGATGAGCGAAATTATTCGCCAATCATGCGTGGCTAGCCCCGCGCGCCTTGCCATTCTCAGGGTTCAACATCCACAGCAGACTCCACGTCGTATTAAAAGTTTAACTGAAGTCATGTCGATTTATAGGGGAATATGAGCATGCCAATGACAATACGTAGAGCGCTGACCCTAGTGCTAATCGCTATCAGCTTGCCCGCGGCTGCCGGGAGCTTCCCTGCTTCGGTAACAGTGGAGGATACGGTTTTTAATAAAGTCGCACAGGCTCGCTACTCGCTACTCTGGAAGACCATCACCGAGGTCGCGCTCTATGTTGATCCAGCCCAATCAGCACCGGAGGGCGGGGATATACTGAGCCCGGACTACAGTAAATACCTAACAATAGAGTACGGAGTGGGCGTATCCGCTGAGCGTTTTGAAAAAATGTCACGGGATTTGCTCAAGGAAAACTGGCCAGCCGAGATATTGGCGGCGAACAGCAGTGCAATTGATCGCTTTTGCAGTTGGTTGCAGAGTGTCGAGAAAGGTGATCGCTACGCTGTATACTGGACCCCGCAATCCGGCCTTTCGCTTGCGCTTAACGGTGAACTTAAGGGGTCACTGGCGTCGGTCGAGGGTGCTGCCATTGTGTTGAGTTTATGGCTGGGTAGAGCATCGGTCAGCGAAGCTCAGCGCGATGAAATCCTTTCTGACTGGCGGGCCAGCTTTGACTAGCAGCCTGTCTGGCTAGATGGGGTTAGCCGCCCGGCCTGAGGCACGCTATAGTAGTTGGAAAATAATTCGGAATTGCAATGGCAGTAAGCCTCGCCCATAGCTCTACCCGTCAAAGTTTCCTGCGCGCAGGGTGCATGCTCGCTGCAGTGCTGGCTTTGTTGCCCGCGGCTGTGGCCGAGGATGTAGAGCTGGTCACAGAGAGTGAAGAAATCGGATTTGGAAAACGGCAACCAGCACAGCAGAAGGAAGAGAAGTCTGGTAATGCTGGCACAAACCTGATGATCTGGGGGCTCACGCAAATGGAAGAGCGGCGCGACTGGTTATCCAAGCATTATGTCGGCATGTGGCGTGGTCTGGACGGATATTTTACCGATAGCGCTGCCTACGAACTGGAAAATGAGAGTGAATTGCGGCTCCAGTTGCGGCAGAGTTTTTTCAATGCAGGCGAAGCCGAGAGTGATGCCAGGGTTCGGGTTCGGGTTGATCTGCCCAATACCGAGAAAAAGCTAAAGCTCTTCTTCAGTTCGGATGAAGACAGTTCGGTAGAGGAGCGCATCCGTGATGTTTCAACCGGTGAGCGCATCAAGCGCGAAAGTTCGGTTTCAGGCATCGAATTCATTCCCGATGATGAAGCGCGCAAGTGGCGCCGTAGCCTTAGTGGCGGCGTGCGCCTGCGTGACCATCTTGTACCCTATGTGAAGTTCAGATTAAAGCGCGAGTGGGGCGAGGAAGACGGGGAGAACTGGCATGGAGAATTTCGCCAAACCGTCGAATATTTTGATGATGAAGAACGCTGGAGCGAGGCGACTGAATACACGCACTCTATCCCGCTGGCAGACTCCTATGTACTGCGAATATGGACCGAAGCAGAATTCAAGGATGAGCTAAATCTCTTTGAGTTTGCCCACGTCTACACGCTCACCCGCGCCTATTCCGAACGGTCGGTGTTGCACTATCGCCTTGGTGCCTTTGGCGCGAGCCAGCCGGTACCGCGGGTTAATGGGGCGTTCTACGGTTTGAGTTGGGATTACCTGTTGTACGAAGACTGGGTATTTCTTGGAATCTCGCCGGAGATTTTCTATCCACGGGAATTAAACTGGAGCGCAGAGCCCAGTGTGACCTTCAGGCTGGAAGTGTTCTTTACCGAGTAACCCGGTCATTCTTTTGAATCTTTGCTGTCTTCCCGTTTTTCCAGCTCGGCCCTCAGTACGGTAACCTCTCGTGGTGCTTCAATACCCACGCGCACGTTTTTGCCGTTCACTGCCACTATCGTTATCCGGATATCGTCGCCGATGGTAAAGACCTGTCCGGGTGTCCTGTTCAGTACTAGCATTCCATACTCCCTGGCGGGTGACCGACCGCGCCTAAACCAAGCAGATGCGTGATTCTAGCGCAGATGCAAACAAATAGCATGATGGTGAACTGATCCTCGCCGAACGTGAATATTACCGCCTGGAAGTGACACGGCCAAGGCGTGACCTGAAAGGTGTTTATACGCAGATATACCTATGGTTCCGACGGTGCATATGGTGGCTAATAAGGGCTTATTGCGAGTTGAGTGTGCCTGCAAGGTGGGCTCCACGGGTTCTTCCCCGCTTTGCTCCACAAATTGAGTTACATCATGCCTGTGTTGAGTGTCCACAAAACGCCTTTTTTTGTCCTGCTGACGGCTGACTGTGTCGTCGACATCGTCGTTTTGAATGCTGTGATTTCAAAAATGGCCCCCAGTTTCCGTGAACTATGGGTGCAGGACAATCGAGAGCTGCTACGCTACCTGCTTCGGCAAGGACAGTATGCAGACAGGCTTACCTTTCCCGAGCCCGACCTAGTGCTATTCTCCGACGAGAACTCGCCGGTATGCTGTTTTAGGCTGCTGCGCCTTGCTAAGCGCTACAAACTCAGCGATAGAATTCCCTTCGTGCTGTTGTCAGGTTCTGCTGATGATGCAGAGAAGCGCATGGCTGCGGATATGGGTGCAAAGTTGTTTGTCGAGCAGCCGGTTAGCGTGCGTAAGTTCAGTCATCAACTGGCTGAATTGAAGTCCGCGTTGGGGCTCGCAGCCTAAAGCAGGGAGGTGGATCAAGATAAATAAGAAATGGCGCGCCCGGAGAGATTCGAACTCCCGACCAAGTGGTTCGAAGCCACCTACTCTATCCAGCTGAGCTACGGGCGCGCAGGCGCGGAAGTGTACCCTATCTGCCCCTCGGAAGTTAAGCCCTTTTGGCTTTGTCTAAGCCCTCTTGTACTTCCAAGTCTCGTGTGATCCCAAGATCGACCCCCGCTGAGCCGGCGGCAAATACCTCCTTCTATTACGGAAATCGCTTATGGTTTTGGCGGCTGCAAAGTATCAGTGTGTGAAGAACGCGAAGTCTTTGCCCGTGGACCCTTGATCAACCCCAGCGGCAATCCAGCGCAATTTTCTGAGACGACCTTGGTAGGGGTTGGTGAGCGGGGTTAAACATCACCGTAGCGCCAGCCAAGCATAACGCCTTCGCGAATAGGGGCTATTCCCTGTAAATCATCTACTGCGGTGCGTCCGCATACACAAAATGGATCGTGACATGAAAAAGCATGGTGGAGTTTGGGTGGCGGGTGTTGCTATGGCGGGCTGTATGTTGGCGGGTGCTGTCGTAGCCCAGTCGGCAGGCGATGCCTTTGGAATGGATGACTACATAGCGGACAGTTTGAATGCTCATCCGCGGATTTTGGAGCAGGTGCATATATTCCGAAAGACCGAGCAGGATCAGAATATTGCCCGTAGTGCCTGGTTGCCAAGGGTCGACTTGACGGCCACGACGAACCGCATCGATGGCGAATTCCCAACGGTAGTCGGATCTCAGGGGGTACAGAAGACAGATTTCGACAGTCAGTGGGCTGAGCTTGCGCTAACCCAGAATCTCTTTAATGGTTTCGATACGCAAAACAACCAGCGCCAGGCGCACGCTCGCATGCGTGCTGCCTTATACCAGCTATACGATACGGCGGATAACGTTGCACTAGAGTCCGTAAAGGCTTACACGGACGTCCTGAAAAATTACCGATTGCTGGAATTGGCTCGAAATAATGTTGAGTCTCACGAAGAGACGGTTAAAAAGATCGGCAGAAAAAGCAGCTCCGGTGTGGGGCGACGCTCTCAACTGGAGCAGGCGGAAGGGCGCCTGGCGCGGGCCCGGGCGGGTTTGATTGCCCAGCAGAACAATCTGCAGGACTCACTAAGCGAGGCGCATCAGGTTCTCGGTCGATATGTAGACCCCCAAAGCCTGAGCGAGCCTGTGTTGCCGCCACGCGCCACGATGACGCTGGATGCGATGATCGACCTGGCCCTTAGTCAGCATCCCGCCATTCAGGTCGCTCAATACAATATTGAGGCTGCGACCCACGATAGGGAGCGAGCCCGGAGCAAATACTTTCCGAAACTTGATTTGCGTCTCGCGCAGGAGGTCGGAAACGACCTCAACGGCATCCCGGGTGATACCGATGAAACCAGCGTCGCGCTGACCTTGACCTACAACTTCTACAACGGCGGTGCGGACCGGGCGGAGAGTCGCAAGCGCGTCAGCGCAGTGCATGAACAACAGCAGTATGCTGCTAGAGTCAGGCGTCAGGTCATTAATGCGCTCAGGCTCGCATGGGCTGGTGACAACTCCCTGAATGAACAACTCGGCTTTCTTGAAGAGTACGTGGTTCAGGCCAAAAAAACGGTTATTTCCTACCGAGAAGAATTCTTTATTGGGCAGCGCGATCTGACTGATTTGCTGGACGCCCAGAATGAACTCAACGGAGCCCAGAGTAGCTACATTGAGGGTTACTTTGATGCAGTTGTTGCGCGTTATCGCGTGCTGGAGGCAGCTGGCAGCCTGTTCCAGGGTTTGGGTTTAACCCCGGTGATAGGCGACGACGACCTGCGGATTGTGCAGGTTGCTGCTAGCGGCCTGGATGAGTTGCCGCTGGACTGGGACCGGGATGTTGACAGAGAGCGAGACAATTCTGACCACTGTGATAACAGCCGACGCGATGTCGGGGTAAATCGTTTTGGTTGCGAAGGGGAGGACGGTGCTGGCCCCAACTCAATCCCTGTTGCGGGGAGCGATCAATTTGAAGTTGGACAAGGTGGTGTTATTGCGATACCCAAAGCGACACTGCTGGAGAACGATGTCGACGAAAATGGTGATGTGCTGACGATTAGTGCCTTTACACAGCCAAAAAATGGTGTTGTCGAAAAGAATGACAAAAACGCGCTCGTCTACAGGGCCGCTGAGGGCTTCCTTGGAACAGATACCTTTACCTATATCGTGACTGACGGTAAGAGCAATGGTACCGGCACCGTCTCCATTGTGGTTACACCGAATACGGATATCGATTTCGCAAAAGTTTACTACGTACGATTTCTATTCGCGAAAACTGATATGACAGATTACTCACAAACACTGGCGAGCAAAATCATACGTTCACTTAAGGAAAACCCTGATGTGAACGTGAGTATTGATGCCTACACCGACAGTGTCGGTTCAGAAGCCTACAACATGGATCTGTCGCGTCGACGTGCTAATGCGACTCGAGCACTGCTGGTAGCTGAGGGAATAGATTTCAATCGTATCTCGGTCGTGGGTGGTGGCGAGTCCAATCCACTGGCGGATAATGCTTCAGACGAAGGACGTGCAATCAACCGCAGGGGAGAGTTTCGATTCAACCGAGTTCAATAGGTGTTTGTGAGCAGCTGAGCCTTCCCGCCTAGTGGATTGTAGCTAGCGCGTAACTCAGCAGAGGCGCGACACCGTTATGAATTGCAAAGGAAAGCGTGCAAAAAATTATGACATTGAGGGTGGGGGATCAGGACGGCGCCTATAGACGGAGCGAATGGGATGAGCTCGCCGTGTGGCGATCTGTTCATGCCGCGTTACTGATCCTATGCATGACATATTCACTCTACGCAGCCCCGCTTGTTGATAGTCAAATGTTGGCAAAACTGAGGGAGAGCTATGGAATGGCGGCCTACGAGCGAGGAGTAAGCCTGCAGACGCTTTTAGCCGAGGTTGAGCGACTCAGCGAGCGGGAAAAGCTGGTTGCGATCAATCGCCATTTCAATCGCTATCACTATATTGATGATCAGACCCAGTGGGGGCAGAAGGACTACTGGGCTAGCCCGGAAGAGTTTATTGGTCGGAACAGTGGCGATTGTGAGGATTATGTTATCGCAAAGTACTATGCCTTGAGATCGGCAGGCGTTCCTGAATCTAAGCTTTTCCTTACCTATGTTCAGGCGGTAGAACTGAATGTTGCGCATATGGTGCTTACCTATTTTGAGAGTCCGTCCAGCGTTCCGTTGGTTCTGGATAATTATGACCTGCGAATTGTGCCGGCTACGGAGCGCCGCGACCTCCTGCCAGTCTACAGTTTCAACGCACGATCATTCTTTCTAACGGACTCGGGGGCGGGTGTCGGTCAGGTGTTGCCCAATGGCAGTGTTAAGAACAGTAAATGGAAGAACCTTCTTGAAGAGTTGGAGGATGGAGCAGCGAAATGACCTTATTCAAGCAGATCGCCATATTGGTAACGATGGGGTTCATTTTGCTCTTGGGGCTGGTTTGTCTCGATAATCTTAATCAGGCGACAACCTTGTTGCGTGGACAAATGAAAACCACGGCCCAAGACACGGCGACAGTGCTGGCTATTTCGATATCAACGACAAAGAGCAATGAAGATGGCGCGGCTCTGGAAACCTTGTTCAACGCCGTATTTGATAGTGGCTATTACAGTCAGATTCGTATGACGTCGCCGGATGGTGTCGTTATCGAAGAAAAACAGAGAAGTCTAAGTGTTAAAAATGTTCCCGACTGGTTTGTCGATACAGTTAGGCTGGAAACTGCTGTCGGGCGCGCCGATGTGATGCGTGGTTGGATGCCTGTCGGATCAATAGAGATATCGCTTCATCCGGGTTATGCCTACGCGGTGCTTTATCAGCGCATGGTGTCAACATTGCTCTGGTTTTTTTGTGTTTCTCTGCTGGTGCTGGCGTTATTGTGGTTCGCTCTGCATAGAATCCTGAAACCCCTCCATAGCATTGCACTGCAAGCGGAGGGTATTCAGAAAAACAACTTTACCCTGCAGACCGAAATGCCCAGAACGAAGGAATTGAAGGAGGTCGTCAGCGCAATGAACCGGCTGACACGGAGTGTGAAATCCAACTTTGAGGATCAGCAGGCGATCTGGAGTCGCTATCAGAGTCTACTGTACTACGATGACCTCACAGGTTTGCGCAATCGTCGATTCTTATTGTCTGAGTTGCATCGGCTTGTCTCGGATAAAACCAGTTATCAGGGGGCGATGGCCCTGATCAAAATTCAAGGCTATTCAGAGTTTTGTCAGCGTGACGGGTTTGAATGCGCAGAAGAGATTCTCAGGAAAACTGCGCGGATATTGGATCAATTCGGCAGTGATGAGGCTGGTCAGGTTAGTGCAAGGTTGAGCGAAGACGAATTTGCCGTATTGATCAATCGTGACCGGTCATCGGTAGAGAGTCTGGTGCAGACACTGTTTAGTGAGTTTAAGCTCAACGTTGCTGGCGGGCTTGCTGATGTTTCTCTGTCGGCGGGTGTGGCAGAAGTCACAGGCGGGGGCGCTATTACGTCACTGTTGGCCAGTCTTGATCTGTCAGTTAATCAGGCATTAGCCTCCGGGCCCTACCAATTGGGTAGTGTTGCCGGGGAAAACTACGACTTGCCGGAAGGCAAAGAAGCCTGGCGAGTCTGGTTCCATGATGCGCTGGATAACCACAGGTTTTACCTAGTCGGCCAGTGCGTATTTGATCGCACCAACCTGACGCTGCATCGTGAGGTTTTTGTGCGAGTCGACGATGGCGCTGGCAAAGCGATACCCGCTGGTATCTTTATGCCGATGGCCAAGTCGCTTGGCTGCGATGCTGAAATATACCGGGCAATACTGCAAATGCTTCCGGCCGCGCTTGCGAGTTGTCGTGAGCCTCTGGCTCTCAACTTTCCGGGCCTTTATCTGGAAAACGAATTGATGTATCGCGAGTTTCTGGATTTGCTCGAATCGTGCAATAAGTATCGACTGCGCTTGGTCATTGAGGTCGAGCACAGCCAGTTGATTGCTCACCCAGAATCGGTCAAAGAGCTTGTAGATAAGGTAAGAGCGCAAGGGCAAGGTTTCGGCATTGACCACCTTGACCTCAGTGGGTCTGTTGATCTGCTGCGTACCATCAATCCTGATTACGTCAAAATTGGGGCAAAAGTGCTGGAGGATTACGGCGCTAATCCGGAGAAAGAGGGTTATAGTGCTTTTAGGGGCATCACGCATACGCTTGATATGCGCTTGATAGCCGTGGGGGTTGACGATGTGAAGCTCTATAATGAGTTAAAATCAATGGGCGTTGACGGCTTTCAGGGGAATATTCTGGCTCCCCCGGAGAAAATACTGTGAGCTATCATCAGGCAACCTATGACCCGTTGCTCAACTGCCTTGTTATTTTTTCTCGGCTGTACAATCGCCCGATCTCGGTAGAATCATTGATTTCGGGCTTGCCGGTCGAGCCTGGTGCACAGGGGCCAGAACTTTTTTCGGTGGAAAAATCGAGGGGGATGTTTCAGCGTGTTGCGAAGCGTGCTGGTTTTGCATCCCGCCTGGTAGATCGTCCGATCACGCAGATATCGAATCTTCTCCTGCCCTGCATTCTGGTTTTGAAGGACCGGCAAGCCTGCATTCTCGATGAGATCGACCCGAGCACACAAAAAGCCAGAGTGATCTTTCCTGAAGTCGAGGATGGTTCTGAATGGATAGCGCTGGACAAGCTAGGCGCCTCGTACACAGGCTTTGCTTTTCTGTTGAAGCAGAATTTCAAGCAGAATGTGTTGTCACGCAGGACTGTTGAAAAGAACGGTGATCATTGGTTTTGGGGGGCGTTAAAGCGATCCAAAGATGCATTCTACAGTGTGATTGTTGCATCGATTCTAATTAACGTATTCGTCGTGGCTACGCCACTGTTTACCATGAATGTCTATGACAGAGTCGTGCCGAACGATGCGCTTTCGACGCTGTGGGTGCTGGCCACCGGTGTTGTCGTCGTATACCTGTTTGACGCGCTTTTGCGGTTGATGAGGACCTATTTTCTTGAGATTGCGGGCAAGAAAAGTGACGTCATCATGTCGTCAATTTTGTTTGAGCAGGTGCTCAACCTGAAAATGTCTGACTGGCCCAAGAGTGTCGGTGCATTTGCCAATAATCTGCGCGAGTTCGAAAGCATTCGTAACTTTTTTTCCGCCTCCACGCTGAGTGCGGTGGTGGATTTACCTTTTAGTCTGCTGTTACTGGCTTTGATATTCTTTATTGGCGGCCCTCTGGTGCTAATTCCGGTCTCCGTGATAGCGCTGTTACTGCTCTATAGCTTTTCAATTATGAAGCCCTTGCGGGAGAGTATTGAGTTAACCCTAGAGGCGGCAGCGCATAAAAATTCCCACCTCATAGAAAGCCTGCGAAATATCCAGACAGTGAAAGCACTTGGAGCATCCAGTCATGCACAGTGGGCCTGGGAAGAGGCCTCCGGTGAGATAGCGCAGAAGTCTATGCGCTCACGTTTGCTATCGAACTCAATTACTGTTGTCACTCAGTTTTTTATGCAGATAAACACCATTGGTGTCATTATTTTGGGGGTTTATCAGATTAGTGATCAGGCCCTCTCGCTGGGTGGCTTGATAGCAGTGGTGATGCTCTCGTCGCGAGCTGTTGCGCCTATGGCACAAGTGGCTACTCTGGTCGCGCAGTATCAGCAAACGCGGGCCGCTTTCGAGGCATTGGATAGCGTTATGAACATGCCGGTTGAGCGCCCCGAAAACAAACAGTATGTCCGTCGTCCAGAGTTTGGCGGGTTGGTCGAAATAGAGCATGTGGGGTTTACATATCCTGAGGCCGAAAAGGCGTCATTGGTTGACATCTCCTTTACCGTTCAGCCCGGTGAACATGTAGGCATTATTGGGAAAGTCGGCTCTGGCAAAAGTACGCTCGCGAAGTTGCTAATTGGTCTTTACCAGCCTGGTGAGGGAGCGATCTCACTGGATGGGATTAATCTAGGGCAAATCGATCCGGCTGATCTACGGCAGAATGTAGGCTATCTACCACAAGACGTGCAACTGATGCGCGGCACAATCCGGGATAATATGATCTATCGTGATCCTCAGGTCGACGATCGCCGCTTGCTCGAAGTGGCCGCCCTTTCCGGTGTGGATTTGTTCGTTAATCAGTTGCCGTCGGGATACGATACCCAGGTTGGCGAACAGGGAGCCTGCCTGTCTGGAGGACAGCGACAGGCCATCGCCCTTGGGCGTTCGCTGTTGCTCAATGAATCGCTGGTGCTGCTGGACGAACCTACCAGTAATATGGATAACGCAACCGAATTTCAGATTAAACAGCGCCTGTTTGATTATACCCGCGATAAAACTCTGCTGCTGGTTACTCACAAGATGTCGATGCTTGATTTGGTAGAGCGGCTGATCGTTATGGAATCCGGCCGGGTTGTGATGGATGGCCCGAAAGCGGACGTCATTGAATTCTTGAAGCGTACCGGGAGGTAGGCGCTATGATCAAGAATCGAGTTAACTCTGCGAGGCAGGATAGTGATATTCACTATATGCGCAGTCTTTCCGCCGCAGTTGTAGAGCGCTCGCCTACCTACATGATCGTCACACTTGCTCTTGTCGTCTTGCTGGTTGTCACTGCTATTTTCTGGATGGCCTGGGCGGACATTGATGTGGCTGTCAGAGGTGAGGGCAGGGTTATTCCATCGCGCCAGGTGCAGAATGTACAAAGTCTGGAAGGTGGCGTCGTTGCTGAAATTCTTGTGAGCGAGGGTGAACTGGTTGATGCCAATCAGCCCTTGCTCAAGTTGAGTGATGTTGCGTTTTCGAGTTCATTTCAGGAAAACCGACTCAAGTACTATGAATTGCTTGTTCGCAGTATTCGTCTGCAGGCTGAAGCCTTTGACGAGGAATTTGACGCAAAGCCGGAAATCGTCAGTGAGATTCCCGCATTACTGCGTTCGGAAAGAAGTCTTTTTGACAGTAATCGCCAGCAGTTATACGAGACTTTGAGTATCTACCAGCAGCAACTTAAGCAGCAGCAACGCAGCCTGGATGAGGCGCATTCAAAACAACGGCAGCTTGCAAAGGCACTGGGCTTGGTGCGAGAGGAAATCGCAATCAAGAAGCCGCTTGTTGACGAACGTATCATCAGCGAGATTGATTTCCTTCAGTTACGGCAGCGCGAGTCAGAATTGGAAGGAGAGCTGGAGATTGCCTCGATCAGTATTCCACGACTGCAATCTTCCATTGAAGAAGCCCGTGGCAAGTTGAGTCAGACTGAGTTGGATTTTCGCAACGAGGCAAAGCGGGAGTTAAATGAAGTCAATTCAGAGCTCTCGCGGATTGTGCAGACACAGACCGCGTTGGAAGACCGGGTCAGTCGAACGACACTCAGGTCGCCGGTTAAGGGCGTTGTGAAGCGCTTGCACGCGAATTCTATTGGTGGTGTGGTTCAGCCGGGTGAGCATGTGCTTGAAATTGTACCCTTGGGGGATTCTCTGCTGATTGAGGTTAACATCAAACCAGCGGATATTGCCTTGATAGAAGTTGGACAACCCACCCGCCTTAAATTTTCGGCATATGACTTTGCGATTCATGGCAGTGTGCCGGGTAAGGTCGCGTTTGTCAGTGCGGATACAATAACCAATGAGGAGGGGGTCAGTTTTTATGTTGTTCGGGTTTTGCCTGAGAGGACATATCTCGGGAAATCAGACGCGGTACTCCCAATCAAAGTCGGGATGACCAGTGAAGCCGATATTATTACGGGTAAGAAAAGTATATTGGCGTATTTGATGAAGCCAATTAATCGGGGCTTGCAGCGAGCGTTGACGGAGAACTAGATGAACGTATACGCATATTCACAATCGCCAGCCTTCCGGAATCACCTTGATCGCGTTCTGCGCGTGACTCATTTTGATGGGCTGGAGTTGGATAAGCTATCGGATTCGGATGTGATGCATATTGTTCACGCTTCGTCCTTTGCGAGCACCCTCCTTACTGAGTTTATTAATCGTGCTGCGACTCAATTGGCTGTCGTGGCCATTGCGGACGATATTCCCTCCACCGCCCTCTTGGTAAAGCATGTGCAATCAGGCGCATCTGGATACTGCAATAGCTTTATGGCCGTGCCGCACTATCAACAGATGATTAGTCTGTTATCGCGTGGCGGGAGTTGGTTTCCTCCGGCTATGTTATCGGAGGTATTTGCGATTGCGGGAAATGCCCTGGACGTTAGAGAGCATCAGCAGACTATGATCGGCAGACTTACTGCCAGAGAGCGCGAAGTGGCCAAAAGCGTCGCGGATGGAAGGTCCAGTAAAGACGTAGCTCAGGAGTTTGGTATTGCGGAAAGGACAGTAAAGTCTCATCTCTCGCGTATCTATGAAAAGCTAAACATAAAAGACAGAATGGAGCTAATCATCTATCTAAACGACGAGAAAAAAGTACACGAATAGCAATCAATATAGCCGGGTCGAAGGCTGCGCTTCTCTACACATATATCTGGAAGTGAGACATAGAGGTCTGTTATTTCGGTTTCTACGTAGCACTTCAGTACAATTTTCATTTTCACTCGTTTTGATAGCCTGACAAAGCAGTCAAGAAAGGGCATTGCTATGTTGGGCGCACAGATTGGTTATATATCCGAGTTGGTCGGTTCCGTTACGGTTAAAGATAGCAGCGGTGTAAGTCGCGTTGTGAATGTTGGAGACCGCTTACGCGACGGGGATATTCTGACAACAGGTGAAGAATCGTCGTTAGTAGTTACCTTCTACAGCGGCGAAATGCTTCATATTGATTCGCAAGCGACAATCTTGCTGGATGAATCTGTCGCGTTTGCCGGGGGAGAATACAGTGATTCCCAGGTAGACAGGGTTGCTGTCCTCCAGCAGGCGATTCTTGAAGGGCTCGATCTGGAAGAGCTTGATCCTACCGCTGGCGGGGTTCCCGGCGGAGCATCGAACGATACTCTGAATTTTTCAAATACATACGACCGTGAAGGCCGTGAAGGGTCTGTGGATTCAAGACTCCTTTCCACTAGCGGCGGAAATGGCATTGAACCAATAGGCTCCCTTGCTGACGGGGGTGCTATTGCTTCGACGGCGTTTGATACTGAAACTGCAGCAACTATCCAGCTCGACCCAATTACCGGCGACGATATTATCAATTCTATAGAAGCCGCCAATGATATTGACTTGAGTGGCAGTGTCGGTGGTGATGCTGCTGCTGGCGACATTGTGATAGTAACAATCGGTGGGGTCGCTTACGCCACCACGGTCAATGCTGACAATATTTCGTTTGATCTGACAATACCCGCCGCTAGCGCAGCCGCGTTATCCAGCGGCACTGCGACTGCTTCGGTCCGTGGTAGCGATGACGCGGGCAATGAATTTTTCGCCGAGACGGGTCGAGACTTCACAGTTGATTTCGTGGCTTCCGCTGCAGTTGAGATGGATGTTCTCGCGGGTGACGACATAATTAGCGCGATCGAATCCAATTCAGATCTCGTCATTTCTGGCACGGTTAGTGGTGATGCATCGAGCGGTGATGCCGTTGTCGTGAGTATTGGTGGCGTGGATTACAACACCACGGTTAATGCGGATAACACCACCTTCAGTGTATTGGTTCCTGCGGCTGCTGTCGGTACTCTGGTAGACGGTACGGCCACAGCATCCGTCAGTGGTGCAGATAATGCCGGCAATCCATTTGATGCCGACACCTTCCGTGCTTACACCGTGGATACGGATGC
>JBFKDP010000059.1:0-15472 GCA_041619575.1 Litorivivens sp. | reverse complement strand
TTGACCACGATAGACAGCTCTCTGGGAGGCATCGGCGGCTGCCCGTTTGCGCCCGGCGCCAGTGGTAACATCGTGACGGAAGACCTCGTGTTTATGCTGGAGGCGATGGGTCTGAAAACGGGAATTGATATTGAAAAGCTGCTGGCAGTACGGACACTGGTACAGCAGGCACTGCCGGACGAAGAGATGTACGGATTTACCCCGGAAGCCGGACTACCGAAGGGGTTCGTGGCGGCCAGCTAGTTCATTCGCGAGCAGGGCTCGCTCCTACACCGCCGTTGATTGTGTAGGAGCTGGCCTTGCCAGCGACAGGCTCAAAGAGCCTGCTCGACAACCGGATACAGCCGGGCTACAAACAGCACCGTTAGAATGCCTCAAAATTTCTATATTTTTTGTCAGCCGCGATCTCTCGCATATTGGCAAGTGTATAAAATGCGGTATCCGCAATTCCGCGATTCGCGAGACTGCCCGAGGGCGACCCACCGAGATCAATGTGCAGGGTGTACACAATCTGGCTACCATCATTACCCGGTGTAAATGTCCATTGTCCGTTGAAGCCATGCATTTGTTTTAGATTTCCAGAACGTGGTAAACGGGTCCTAGCTTCTGGCGGTAGTGCAGACTCGTCTATTTGCCTGAGCCGAATGGTTACACGGCCGCTCTCCATTTCAATCAGCGAATGTACGATTAACGCTCGATCGCCATAGGGCCAGGGCATGTCATTAATCAGGTAGGTGTACCGCTGTTCCAGACTCGGCTTGGCCAGTAACGCTGGAGCTAGGCAGTTGTGCATCCAGCGGGGGCAGGCGGCCGTATCATCCATCAGCCCGAGCAACTGGTTAATGCCCACATTTGCAACGGTTTCTGCTCTTATTTCCTGATAATCAGACCCCTGAATACTGCGGGCATACACTCGAATCCCGTCGCGTTCCTTGATCAGCTCCCACGGACCCGCGGGCTCAGCTGCGGTCGCGATCGCCAACCCCGCACATACGAGCATGAATACACCAATGCGCCATTGTCTAGCCCTTAGTCTCATCATTAAAAATCCAATCTTAAAGAGCCATAGACTTCCCTGCCCGGTGATTGCTGCGTGTAGTAACTGCCAGGAAAAAAGGGCGCATCGGTCACCAGATTGAGCGACTTTTTGTCAGTCAGGTTCTTCACTCCTAGCGACAGACTCCACACCTGATCAATATGCCCCACACTCACGCGAAGGTTATATTTGGTATTGGCTGCGACAAAGGAACTCGGATCAAGATCCGTATCGGTATATTTATCACCGGTGTAAACAATATCCAACACTGTCTGGATACCGTGATTCGCGCCCAGCGGTATCTGCACCATCGGACTTAGCGTAAGCGAGCTTTCGGGCGCATAAGCCACAGGCTCTCCTGCCAGATCCCGATCCGTATTCTGGCCCGCGCTGTAGGGTGCAGGCGCGCCAGGATAGCTATCATATTTGGAATCCAGAATACCCAAGGCGCCACTGATACTGAGTACCGGCCAAGGAGTGAGCCACTGCCAATCCAGTTCAACCCCTCGTGAGGTTGCTGTCGCCGCATTACGCACGTCAAAAAACACCCCGTTGTAGGCAAGCACCTGCAAGTCTTCAAACTCTGTCTGAAACAGCGCTAGGTTCAAACGCAGACTGCGATCAAAAAGACGAACCTTACTGCCGATTTCAATACTCTGCGCTCGCTCATCTTCAAAGGTAAGCTGATCGCCGGAAAAACTCATGGCGTTAAATCCACCGCTTTTGAAGCCCCGTGATGCGGTTAGATAAATATTGAACTCGTCTGCTGGGGCGTACATCAACGACAGCTTGGGCGAGACATCATTGACCGAGCGCGTCTGATCTTCCAGTGCATAGGTGTTGGCACCCAAAATCAGACCAATGGTACACGGGGTTCCGGGAATCGACCGCTCACAATCCAGCGTACCCGTAACATCTGCGTGCTTGGTCTCACGGTTGATACGCAGCCCCGGAGTTAGCGACAGTGTATCGCTTAAGTGCCAGGTGAATTGGCCGAACAAGCCGATCGACTCCGTGTCACGGGCAAAGTTAAGATCATAGCGCTGATTCGACTGCGTCAGAGTTAAGGCATATAGCGCAGGCAGTCCGGGAGCCAGGTCACCGGCCAGAATGGCGGCATCTTCAGTCAGCATGAAGCCAGCAGTATCCTCCCCCTGCAGAAAGCCGCCATGAAACACGAAATCGGAATGGAAATAGTAAAGCCCTCCCACAAGCTCGACACCAGAACCAAAACCAAACAGGGTTTCGGCACTTCCGTTGATACGTAGCTCCAGCGTTTCCTGCAAGTAATTATCGTTGGCGAACATGATCGCAAGGTCCGCGGGGGATGCATCGAGATCGGCGTCTGTCAGCAAAGTATTTTCGGTTTGTGCTAGCACCAGTGTCATATCCAGATAATCCAGCCCGGCAACACTTCCCAGTTCAAACACCGTTTTCAGCGCATAGGTGTAGGTATCCGTGATCAACTCACCAGCTGTATTCATGCTCGCTGTATGATTCAACGGGTCATCTTCAACCTGCGGATCAAAGTCTTCCAGATAGCCTCGGGTTCCCTCATCAAGCTGCCATAACTGCAAAGGCCAGTTGTTGGCATTGACCTTGCTGGACAACGCGAGCAGCTCTATCTCAATGCGCTCATGAGGACGCCACAAGCCCTTAATGCGCTGCGCACCAAATTCGGGGTTTTCCTCCTGACGGTCCAGCGTAGTGTTGTACAGCTGGCCGTCGGTCGACATTTGTATGGCCGACAGACGCACACCCACGTTTTCCGATAGCATCCCGCCAGCAGCAACTTCATATTTTCGGCCGTTTTTTTGCGCACCGCCCGCTTCAAGATACCACTGCGGCTCCTCTGTCACCCCGCGGGTGGTCAAACTGAAAACACCCGCTACTGTATTTTTCCCGAACAGGGTTCCCTGAGGACCTCGCAGCACTTCTATACGCTCAATATCGAAGGGCACCTCTCTGAAATAGGTACTGCGGCCATAGAACACCTCGTCTTGCACCAGACCGACAGAACTCTCAAAACTTGGATTAAAGGGGTTGGTTCCAAAGCCACGAATATAGACTTGGTTATTCTGCTGTCCGTCTGACGCAAAGTTGACATTCGGCAACTGCAATGCCAGCTCAGCCAGGGTAGTGATGTTAGCTTCACGCAGTGCGTCACCTGTGACGGCAGAGATCGATATAGGAACATCCTGTAAACTTTGACTTGTCTTCTGCGCGGTAACAATGATTTCCTCCAGCGCGCGACCGCTCGCGAAGGATTCTGTTGGACTACCCAGAGCCACACATACCAGCGCGGCAAGACGCATCGCATTTTTCCACTTCAGATTATCTGTTATTGTCATTATCATTCCTCTCCAAGCCGCCGTTATTGCTCCATGCAATTGCACTCCTGGCAAAGCTACCGACATTAAAGTTTCACAGCAGATTCCATTGTTTGTGCAGAAAACGTGTTTCGCGCCTTACTAACGGGCACGGGGGTGACTAGCAAAAACATGACCACCAGCAGTTTGATAGCTATCAAGGCTAGAATAGCGTTTGCCTCGCCACCCGCCGGGGCGATTAATACAGCAACCACAACCTGAGCGAGCACTGCTGAAGCGGCGTGCGCGAATATGGCAACCGATTGCATACTGGCTCGAAGATGAGTGGGATAGTGTTCGTTGATAAACAGCCGGAAGTTGACAAGAAAGGCGTTACTCAGCAGCAAGCCCACAATGTAGGCACCGCCAAGCCACAGCATTAACAAGGGGACATCGGGGCGCAGACTGTAGAACACCACATTGCCCAACACGCTGACCAAACAACTCGCGATCAGTGCCTGCCGATAGCCTCCCATGCGATCTCTCAAACGAACGCCCAACGCAAAACCGAGCAGTGCGGGCCAACCGCCGACGATCAGCATAACGGTCAAAAGCTGCTGGTTGACTCCGAGGTTTTCTACCGGGTGATACACCAGCCACCCTGCTACCGCAGCCTGCGCCATATACCAGCACAGCAAAGCCGCGAACAGCGATAATGTTACTTGCCGGTAGCCCGGTGAAAAAAGCGCAGACCAGCGCACGATGTCCCCCTCTCTCAAATCCCGGCCGGTCACAAACTCCGGGGTTTCCTTCAGGTAGAAATACAATAGCGGATGCACCAGAGCTGCAACCGTAAAGAAAGCCCACGCATACCGCCATGCATCAATCGGAAACAGGAAAGCCGCTGCAGCGACGACGATCAGGCCTGCACCATTACCCATCACGAACATCACACCTGCCCAACTCTGACCGCGCGCTTTCAGAGCAGGTGGCAAGTGTTCCTCAACCGCAACCAGAGTAGCCGCGTGCAGCGTACCCATAAGCCCGGCCAGTACAATCTGCAACCCCGCATACACCCACACGCTGGGCGCAAAGACCGTGGCAGCGATCAATGGGTAAGCGCAAGCAACGCTCCCAAGCAGCAGCTTGCGGCGACCAAAGCGATCACTGAGTCGCGCTCCAACCAGTGCAAATACGCCTCCCAGCGCTATAGCACCAAGCAACCTCGCCACGCCCGCACCAGTCAGGGAAAAACTGTTTGCCAGATGGGGTAAGGCCGCCACGTTGGCTGCCAGCAAACAGCCAGCGACAAACGATAGCCAATAAACAGACAAAACCGATGGCGACAACAGTGGTGATGTATCTCTAGGAATGCGCATCATTCAGCCCTGGACGGGAACTGCATCAACGACAGCAGCCGTCGACGCAAAGAACGCACGCAGGATGGCTGCTGTCTTTGTCGGTGCCTCGACCATCGGCAAATGACCACAATCCTTGATAACATGCGTTTCTAAGCCGGGGGCTAGGCTCAGCGCGCGCTCTACCGTCGAAACATGAAAAACCCGATCACGTTCTCCCCACAGCAGCAAAGCTGGAGCTTGCAAACGCGGCAACACGGGTTCCAGCTTCGTCATGTTGTCCGGATCAGCCGTTACTGCCTGGAATACCCGACTATTTTCTTCAACCCGAGAAAGCAGCTGGGCGATCGCCATTTGCCTGACCGGAAAAGGCAGGGTCGGCGGCCTGGCAACCACCGCCGACATCATCACATCGAAATCCTCGGGCTTTGTAACCAGCAGGGGATTGAATCTGCGATCTGACAAAGCACTCTGCATGAAATCACTTTTCATTGGCGCATCTATGCCTGCGGTATTCATCAGCGTGAGCGATACAACCTGATCCGGCTGAGCGACGCTATACAACCCACCAATTAATCCACCCAATGAGTTCCCCACCAGATGGAAGGGCGGCAATGCCAACGCATCTACCAGATGACCCACTTGCTGACTCATGTTTTCAACCCGGAAATCAAAGTCTTCAGGTTCTGTGGTATCACCATGCCCGGGCAGATCAACCGCAATCACCCTGTAATCTGGATAACGAACCAGAAGCCGCAGCCAAATATCCTTGTTCGAGGTGATACCGTGCAACATAACCACAACGGGTTTTTCCGCTGAGGCTAGCGGGTCACTATCGAGGTAGGCCATACGGACCCCGGAGGGCAATACCTGCTCCCGGTAGGCGACCCCCGCCGACGCCCGCTGCACCTGCGCAACCAGATCAAGGGCTGTAACCGGAAAGCCATAGATGACGGCTACCGACATCAGCGCCAGTCCAAGGAGAACCATCACTGTCAGTTTCGCAGCGGTCATTGGGCCATCACCTCTTCAGTAGAAATTCGGCTTTTGGTGTGAAGCAAGTAATCCTGACGACGAATGCTTTTCATTGCCCTGGCATACCGAAAGGTAAAGCTCGGCCAGATGGTGAAGTTCCTGCCGCCCTGAGTGAGATACCAACTATCACAGCCCGATGACCACGCTGTACCAGCAAACTGCGACTGCAAGTGCGTGTGATAGCGCTCTTGTACATCCGCTTTCACCTCCAGATAGCCGTCGTCAACAGTGTCCGCCCACTTTATATACTTCAGCGCGTAGCTGATTTGCTGTTCTATCATGTAGATTAAGGAGGTGTGTCCGATCCCGGTGTTCGGGCCGGCCAATATAAGCAGGTTGGGGTATCCACTGATCGCTGTTCCGTAATAATTACTGAACGCATTGCGTCGCCACTCTTCGTTAAGGTTTCGACCATTCAGGCCGCGAACAGTAACACCGGATAATGGGTCATCTACACGGAACCCCGTGCCAAAGACAATGGCGTCAACCTTGTGTTCTGATCCAGATGCATCAACGACACCGTGTTCCGTAATCGACTGTACGCCTTGATTTACAACATCCACATTGTCCCGATTGATCGCCGGATAATAGTCATTACTGAGCAAAGTTCGTTTGCAGCCTAGCTTAAAGTCCGGACGTACCTTTTCGCGCGTGACGGGATCGGTAACAACGTGCTCCAGATACTTGCCCAGCAACGCTTCAGCGCGACGATGCATCCAGGAATCGGTATTCAGCATAGCGTTAAGCATGAACTCGGCACGCCAGTAGATGAATCCACGCCACAGCTTCTGAAACACCGGCATATAGCGAAACAGGGCTTTTTCGCGGGTGGTAAACGCTCGATCCATCTTTGGCATTACCCAGGGCGCTGTGCGCTGAAACAGGGTGACCGACGACGCCTGCTTGGCAACTTCAGGAAGAAACTGGATAGTACTGGCGCCGCTCCCCACCACCGCAACGTGTTTGTCGGTAAAATCAGTTTTGTGATCCCAATGGGCCGAATGAAAAGCTGGTCCGTTAAATGTCTCCAAGCCCTCAAAATCGGGAATGATGGGATTGCTCAGCGGACCAAGAGCAGAGATGAGATAGCGACAGCTATAGTGATTACCTGCGGCATCAGTCAAATCCCACTGCGCTTCGCGCTCATCAAACGTTGCACTGGCCATGCTTCTCGAAAAATGAATATGCGGATAAACGCGATATTTTCTAGCGCAGTGCCGCAAGTAGTCATGTATTTCACCACTCTCGGCGAACTTACGCGTCCAATCGTGTTTGGGCTCAAACGAAAAGGAATAGAGTAGACTCTCTACATCACAGGCGCAGCCCGGGTAGTGATTCTCGCGCCACGCACCACCCACATCCTGCGCGCGTTCAAGAACAATAAAATCATCACAGCCAGATCTCTTAAGCTGTATCGCCATCCCCAGCCCGGAAAAGCCGCTGCCAATAATAATGACTTTCGCGTGTTGCACTGTCATGGGTTACTCCCCTTAATATTAAGGCACATAACGCAGCACCAGATTTTGGTAGAACGCTGGGAATATCCGCTGCATATAATCCAGCAGTCGAGCATCCACACCCACCAGGATGCGTTTCTTTCCCGCATCAATTCCTCGCGCTATGATGCTTGCAGCTTTTTCTGCACTGGTACGCGCCAGCTTTGAATTGAAGGTTGCTTTCGCTTGAGCAATATCTAACGCTCCGGTTTGCGGTGAGCCAAAGCGGGCGCTGTTAACGATATTGGTGCGGATTCCGCCAGGATGAACCGTGCTGACCTTGATGTTGTAGCGGCTCTGCGCCATTTCCAATGCCAAGCTTTCTGTAAATCCCTTGACCGCGAATTTCGAGGCGTTGTAGGCACTTTGGTTTGGCATGGAGATCAGCCCGAACAAGCTAGACACATTGACGATATGCCCCCACTCCGCCGCTTTCAGGTGAGGCAGAAAAGCTTCGCAGCCATTCACCACACCCCAAAAGTTGATATCCATTTGCCACTGGAAGTCGCTGCGCTGCATCTGTTCAAAGCAACCACTGAGATTAACGCCAGCATTATTTATAACGACGTTCACCCGACCAAAGTGCGCAAAGGTTCTGTCGGCCCAGTCACTGACTTCATCCCGCTTCCTCACATCGACAATACAACCAAGAACATCAGCCGCTCCGCTGCGACGACATTCCCTAACAACGCCCTCAGGGTCATTGACATCCGAAAGCGATAGAGCAACCCCACGGCGCGCATAATGCAGTGCTAGTGCACGTCCGATGCCCGAGGCTGCACCACTGATTGCGACGACGGAAACAGAGGTTTTCACTTAACACTCCCCGCCAGCTCAGGATATGCCTCTATCCACTCCCGGATCAGCTGGGTCTCGTCGGTGTTATCGGGATGAAAATCCTTGCGGTAGAAGGACAGGTAAGGACGAAATACATTGCGAATCACGCCGCTCTTGCCGAAGTTGAACTTCAACATCCCACCTATATCGCGCAGAGAGGGCAGTTTTCTGTCCCACCAGAGCAGTTTGCATTGCATACGAAACAGCGAAAAACAAAATCCCAGCGTGGTAACGAACATCACCCTGCGCAGTAAGTTTCGGTCGCCTACGCACCGCATATACACGTCAAACGCTACAGACTTATGCTCCAGCTCCTCCACCGCGTGCCAGAGAATAAGATCACTGAAGACCTTTGGCGCTGGGCCGGTAATAACGCTCCGATGCTCCAGTAGCCATTCACCCATAATCGCAGTGATATGCTCGAGGCTTACGGTAGAGGCAAGTAATTGTGCATCGGATAGCTTTGCGGTTTTGAGCATATCCTGGATGTGCTCAGTGACTCCCCGCTCCAAATCAGTTACTCGCAGACCACTTTTCTTTTCTATAAATGCATTAACTCGCTTGTGATTAATCTGGTGAAATCCTTCCTGCCCGATGAAGCCCTTGATCTCAGCCTTAAGTCGGGGGTCGGTAATCTCGTCTTCATAGGTCCGAATGGAGCGAATAAATTCCTTTTCGCCGGGTGGAAACATCGAGGACAACGCGCACAGCCACGCAGTCAGAATGCTATTCTTGTCATACCAGTACTTCTCCATATCCAGGTTGAAATCAAACTGGACATTGCGGGGAACGATCTTCGCCGCATCCGTTTCCTGTTTTTCCGCATTCACCTGCTGAATCATGTCGGCGCCCTCCGGCAAAAGACTATTGACCTTAGTTAGCAGATAATCTTAGAGTCGTCCCTGAAAGGCGCACAGCTTCAAACGAGCCAGAATTTAGTCAATTCGGACCAGATTGGTCCAAAACAACCAGGCCTATGACAATTACAATAGTGGGAAAAGGCGACGAGCTAATCGCCGTAGAATATCTGGCGGCGATGCAGGAGTTGGCGTTTGAACGGGGTATCGAGCCGCATAAAATGTTGCAGGATACCGGGCTGCCGATGGACGTTTTTATCCAGGAGGGCGTAAAGGTTGGTGCCGAATCCATCGCCAGAATGATGCTCAATTGCCCTGAGCTGGTCGATGACCCCATGCTCCCCTATGACTATGCGAGACGCCTGACGCTATCGCGCCATGGCATTCTCGGCTTTGCAATCAACAGTTGCAGCAATCTGGGAGAAGCCATCACTCTGTTGACCCAATATATGGGAATCCGGGCTCAGAGCTACCGCTTGATTCCCGACCTGACCCGAGATCCGGTGCGCGTGGTCATGGAAAACACCAACCATGATGCCGGCAGTGATGAAAACATGCAGCTGATCAATGAACTGTTTACGGTCAGTGTGCTCTGCTGTCTCGCCTTTATGGCCAAGCAATTTATCGGGCAGCTTCACAATGACCGAAGTATACGCGTGCATACTATCTATCCCCACCGTGGTATCGAACCGGCCCGGCTCCTGCCATTGGTCGACGTGATCTACAGCGCCGACTTTAATGGCTTGGAATGTCCGGCCAATCTGCTGTCCAGCAAGCCTGCACTACATAATAGCGCTATCTCCATGACGGCTCTCGCCAAGTGCGACGCAGAGCTCAATGCCATCAACGAGCTGGAAGGCAACCTTAAAAGCCGTGTGCGGGAGCTACTGATAGACACTGATAGCGGAGAATGGCGCACGGTAGAGCAAGTTGCCTCACTGGTGTTCATGTCACCCACCAGCCTCAAGCGCAAACTCGCTGCACTGGATACTAGCTTTCAGCGAATCAAAAACTCGGAGCGCTTTAATCGCGCAATCGCCCTACTCATGGAAGATCGCCTGACGCTGGAAACGATTGCTCTTCAGCTGGGCTATAACAATGCAAGCAATTTCGGCAAAGCTTTCAAAGGCTGGACCGGCTGCTCTCCCAAAGACTATCGCAACATGCGCAAGAGCTAAGCGGTCACGTCCGACAGTCAAAGATCCAGTACAAGATCCGATTCAGGCACGGCCGAACACAGCAGCACCCTGTTTTTTCCTGCGGGTGGTTTGATACCTTCCGGATAACCCACCTCGCCACTGTGGGCAGTCACCTCACAAGCCTGGCATGCTCCAAAGCGGCAACCCGATGAAACACTGATCCCTTGCGCCTCGGTAAAACTCAACAGGCTGCCTAGTTGTGCATTCCACGATGCTGTGTGATCGCTCTTGCTGTAATTTATCTGATAAGTCTTATCATCACTCGTGCCCACCCTGTTTCCAAGGCCAAACTGTTCAGTCAGAATATCCGAAGGCGCAACATTCGCTGCCAGCAATTCCTTGTGTATGTCGGCGACAAACGCCGGGCTACCGCACACAAGGTATTTTGCACTCTCGACACCTTGCAATTCGCTTACTTCATAGCCAACCTGCATACGTCCAGGCCTGCATAGCGCGGGCAAACCGCCGCCCTCCGTTTCACTGACAAACACCCTTAACCGACTTTTCGGCAGGCGCCCGGAAAGCTCCCGTAGTTCATCGCAGAAAGCGAAATCTTCGGTTCGACGTATACCGTGCAGTAAAATCACGGGCCTTTGTGGATTACTGTCGGCTATTGCGGACAGCATTGCCATAAAAGGTGTAACCCCGATGCCTGAACTGATCATAACCAATGGATCGCTATCCCCCGGGATGACCGCAAACTGGCCCGCCGGATCTTTAAGGGCTATCCGGTCTCCAACCGCCGTGGAATCATGCAACCAGCACGAGGCCTCACCAGAGTGCCTCTGACCATCTATCTCGATCGACTCGCGTTTTACACTGATTCGATAACAATCCGTGCGACCGGCTGACAGAGAATAAGGGCGGTACAAAAAGCTTTCAGCTGTGCCTGGCAGCGCCAGCACCAGATGCTGTCCCGGCACAAAGCGCGGTAAAGCCGGGCGCGAGGGGTCTGTAAGGTAGAGCGATACCACACTGGCACTCTCCCGCACCTTATCCACTATCGTAAAAAACCGGAAGCCGGGTGGTAAAACCGGTTTTTCCCCACGCGCGGACTCCAGCTCCAGCTTTTCTTGCCACTCAACCAAACGGTTAGAACCATCGATGACTCGGGATTTCACTCGGCGCCCTACCCGGTCGAACCAGCTATACACCCTGCCCGTTGATTTGGGCACCAGCTCGACGGGATCACCCACCTGAATCCGGGCATCACCGCGCGGCGAGGCATACGCGCCCAGATGCTGATCAGCATGGCGCATCAGCGCTAACGGTATGTTACCGTCCTTGCGCATTCCTGGCTGGGCGGCGCCGGGCATGGAGCATCGGATCGTGGGATGATGGCAATGTATGCGCGCCCCACCGATCTGAAGATCAAAGCCACGCCACTCATTTTCAACCAAACCGGCCAGCTCGGGCGTTGTCTCAATAAGGAAATTAGGCCGATACCGCTCCACCCGGAAATCACCCTCTGGGTAATACCCACGCATCGCCTCCAGGGCCGCAGTTGTCAGAAAATGGACCGGATACACATCATAGAACGCGCCCGGCGGGGTGGTATAACGGGATACCGTAGCTAGGGTTTTGATCGACCAGGACGAAAAATCGGGTGCACGATCATCCGGCTTCATCCCCAGCGCATAACGAATTTCTGCCGGTGACATCGGCTTGCGCAAACGATGTTGCGCTTTATCCCGAGTGGCAGGCCGCGAGCACAAGGTTACGCGCTGCCCCAGGTAAAATGAAAGCATGGCCGACGCATAGGGGTCGTCTGAGCGAATCCGCCGTCCATCCGGACATTCAACTTCTACAATCGACTCCGCCGCTGGGCCAAAACCGCCTGAAGGTTCCTCTAGGTAGCGCGCTTTGAACATCATGAGCCCGGGAATTTTCCGACCGCCAACGAACTCGCCACTGATATCGTCACGCACAGCCCAGCAGCGATCATCCGCAAAGCCTCTGGACTCCAGCCAGGCGCTGTCCACTTGCTCACCGAACATAGACTTGACCGGATAACGCCAGATTTCCTTAATAACACCTACTCGCATGCCCACCTCAAACACAGTATTTTCGCTGGCTCAACAAGCTGCGACGCGGGCGCACCCAATACTGAAACCAACCAGTATCAGATTAGCCTACAATGTGATACCATCCGGTGTCAATCAATACAGCCACACTCGGGATCAGCGCAGTGAACACATATCAGGTAACTCGAACATACGATGGACGCAGCGCCGAGGAGCGCCGCAGTGAACGTCGCGACATATTGCTGGAAACCGGCATTCGCGTCATCGGCAGCGAGGGCTATTCCAGCATCAGTCTGAATATCCTGTGCTCCGAAGCGGGCCTGACAAAACGCTACTTCTACGAATCCTTCAAAAGTGTTGGCGAGCTATTGCGGCAAGCTTTTCAGCGCATATCGGCTGAAATACAGCAGGAAGTCATCACCCAAATCGGCAACCAGGAATCACCAGACAAGATGATTAAGGCTGGGTTTCAGGCCTTTTTTGAATACCTTCGATCTAACCCCGAGCGGGCGCGGGTATTCCTGATTGAAGCCCTAAGCATAACAGATGCTAGAACCAACCTGTTTGCCAGTGGCGGCGGTGCGGTTGCAGATTTTTTGCTCTCTACAACACACCAATTTGTTACTGATGACCGCATCCCCAAGTCCGTCATGACTATTATGGCTCAGGGTGCAATCGGTGCAGCGATTTTCGTAGGTCAGAACTGGATTGCCTCTGAATGCGAACAACCCGTTGAAGAACTGGTGCAGGGGGTCAGCGAAATCTGCTTTGGCATTGCGCGGCAACTGAACATTCCTCTGGACGAATCCCTGAAAACAGAGCCCGCCTAAAGGCGGCCTAGATATTAACAACCCTATTATTTTCCATAAGCAGTGTGGTACCGCCCTATGATTTTCCGATTGCTCACCCTGACAACAATGCTTCTGATAACGGCCTGCAACGATAGCAGCCGCTCATCCACTGAAAACACACCAACGCAAGCTACCGCTGTCACCCAGGTTCCGCTAAAGCATATTGCCTATAGCACCTACGAAACGTTTATCGATGTTGTTGACGGGCCCAATGATGACCACGCGGTAACGCTCGATACGACATTCTATATACCGGACACTGCCACAAGCTCCACCCCGCAACCCGTTATCGTAGTGGCACATGGCTTCGGCAACCAGAAGTCGAGCAACGAAGTGGTGTCGTCGGCGGACTATTTCGCACGTAATGGCTACATAGTGTTCACTTACAGCGCCCAAGGCTTCGGTAAATCTTCTGGCTGCATTCGACTCAATTCGTTTGAATACGACGTAAAGAATGTCATCCAGATCATGGACAACGTTTTCGATAATCCCGATGTCCAGGTTAACGGTGTGAAGCTTTACCCACTGATAGAGCGTGACGATCTGGGCGCCAAAGTCGGGATGATCGGCGGCTCCTATGGCGGTGGCATTGCGTTGAATGTCGCATCAGTCGACAAACGCGTTCGCGCCATTGTGCCGGGGCGCACCTGGAATTCACTGCAGTACTCATTGATCCCGAACAACCTTGTCCCGCCTGATGCTGCCAACCCGCTCGAGCATCAGGTAGACCTGCAAGGAGTGTTCAAATCTGAATGGACATCGCTGTTCTTCGCCTCCGGCAATGCTCAGCCCGCACAAGGCAATGGTGGCTGCCCACAGGAAAAAATGGCTTCCGGCGAGGCCACGGAAGTGGCAGGCATGGCTTGCACAGGCTTCCCCTTGGCACTTTGCGAAACCTTTGCCGCCATTTCGGCGAGCGGGAACGCGCGCCCACAGGATCTCTCCATCGTACGCAACTCGTCAGTTGCCACAAAGATCCATCAACTCGACGCACCCACTATGCTGGTTCAGGGGATGCCCGACACCCTGTTTAATCCGAACGATGCGACAGCCACCTATCTCGCGCTGCAACAAGCCGGCGTACCGGTCGCCATGATTTGGAACTCGGCAGCACACGGAAGCTACTTCTCTCAAGCGGGGGAATGCGAAGTTTACGGCGGTGCATTAACGGAGGTAGAGGATGCCTGCTATCTGCCAAACAGGGCGCTGAATTGGTTTGCCCGGTGGCTGCGCGAAGACACATCAATCGACACTGGGCCTGGGTTTGCTTGGTTTCGGGATTGGCTCCCGTACGACGATTCCGGTTCGGCAGCCAGTCAGTACGGCCAGTCACAAACCTTCCCTCCACAAACGATGCGGCGGTTCTATCTGTCTGCCAGCGACGAACTGGTCAGCAGCGCAGCCGACATAACGGTCGGTAATACAACCTTGATCAATCCGCCCGGCGGCGTACCCGCATCCTACAGCGAGCGATCCAATTTCACGTCGCCAGAGGCCTCGCCCAGCTTCAACCAACTCCCGCCAAACGATCCGCCAGGGCAGGCTGTATCGTTTACATCAAGCCCCTTTGAACAAGCGGTAGAATCTGTGGGCATTCCCCGTGCACACCTGAACCTGACAAACAGCAATGGTCAGGATCTCGTGTTTTTCGGCAAGGTCTTTGATGTGGCTCCTGACGGAACGACGACGCTGATCCACCGGTTAATCGCGCCGGTCAGGGTGCCTGCGGCTCAAGTTGGGCAAGCTATTGATATTCACCTGATCGGTTTCGCCCACCGCTTCGAGGCCGGACACCGTGTTCGCCTGATGCTGGCGAGTACGGATACCACTTCCTACAACGCAAAAGTGGCCGACAGCATCACGGTATTTACCGGAGGGGCTGATCCAGCTTACTTTGAATTGCCTACCGGCAACTAAAAGAGAACAAGAAATTCGTGAGCAAGGCTCGCTCCAACACGCAAGTAGATATTATAGGAGCTGCCCGTCGCTGCACCGGTGCCGAACCTGCGCGGGCCGGAGAACGCGATAGCGGCGGCTGCCCGTTTGCGCCCAGCGCCAGTGGTAACATCGTGACGGAAGACCTCGTGTTTATGCTGGAGGCGATGGGTCTGAAAACCGGAATTGATATTGAAAAGCTGCTGGCAGTACGGGCACTGGTAAAACAGGCACTGCCGGACGAAGAAATGTACAGGTTTACCCCGGAAGCCGGCCTACCGAAGGGTTTTGCACGAGCGGGCTGACCGCTCGCCGCCCACCCTCTTTTCTTCAGAGAGAAAAATCCACCCTGCCACTTGAAGCCAAGGTCAGGGTGATGGGATTACTGCTGAGCCTTCCAGCACTCCAGAATTTCTCCCGCCCCGGCACTCCAGACCCCATCCTGCGACGTAATATAGTCCAACGCCTTTTCCAGTCGTGCGATTCGGTGCGGCTGCCCCAGCAACCAGGGGTGAATATTCAACGCCAGAATCCG
>JBFKDP010000058.1:0-15481 GCA_041619575.1 Litorivivens sp. | reverse complement strand
GGAGCTGCTCGGCCGGGTTAAACTCGATGCAGTGTTTTGTCGGGCGATGGGGAAAACTATTTCTCGAGCTGAGCTAGCGCAGGCGCTTAATCTGTTGTTATTTGCCGATCTGCTCAAACGTGTTCCGCATGCCGAGCTTTACGTCGTGGACAAGGTTAGGGACGGTTCGAAGGTATATTTGGACCATGGAGCAGTTCGAACCGTAGCGGCGTTAGATTGCGGTGAGCTTCCCCCTGGCCGAGAGGCTATTACGCGGATTCTGGAACCATTGGGTTATGGTGAAAGTGCGCAGTATCAGCTGACTCGACTGAATATGGTTGGCTACTCCTACTGCCACCTGGACAACCCTGAAACTGTCGCGCAGTTTTTCGTCAGTGAACTTTATCCAGAACGGTTCTCGCCCGAGTTCCAATCGGTTACGAATACGGTGATCGGCAGCAGCGTAGATCCTTTGGACGACACTGCAAAGCTATTATTGGACAAGCTCGATCGCAAGCAGCGGCTTAGCGCTGAGGAGGCAGTGATTCTCCTGCCTTGCATGACGGCATGTTTTACGCGATTGCACGCCTTACCGAGCCTTGGTCAGTATCAACAGTTGTTGCGGGAGTCTGCTGAGATGGCCTGGATCGCGACGGAGGGTAGTGCCTACAACCATGTGACTGACCGGGTAGACGACCTTGATGTTCTCAGTGCAAAACAGCGCGCGCTGGGCAGGCCGTTAAAGCATGATATCGAAGTAGCATCGTTTGGAAGTGTGAAACAAACCGCTTACCGGGCTGATAAGCACTGCGTTGTGATGGTGGATGCAAACGATGAGGCGGTATTGCACGAGGTGCCCGGCTCCTTCATTGAATTTATTCAACGCGATGTCATTAGGGTGGATGGCCAATCGATGATTGATCTGCGCTTTGATGCTGGAAATGCACAAGGCATCTTCAAAATGACCGCCCAGCCAGCAAAATAAGAAAAAAATTTAGCCGCAGATCTATAAGAACGTCAATAAATACATTTAATACAAGTAGTTACAAGGTGTTTTGCACTATCTGATCTAGTTTGTAAAATTGGTAACTATTATGGTAAAAATAACTTCGCCGGAGCAGGCTGGTTGTGTCAGAGGAAAGGCCATGGGTGTACAGGGTTCCAGTAGTGAGATAGATAGCGCCGAATTAAGCCTGCTTTATGTAGAGCATGCCGAGCGTTTGCAGCGATACGTCTATGGGAAAATAGGTTGCGCCGAAACAGCGGCAGATCTAATCCAGGACGTTTTTGTAAAATTGTGTTGTCAAAAAAAGCGGGCACATATCAGCGATCTGAAGTCATATCTCTATCAAATGGCGCGCAATGCTGTGGTTGATCATTACCGCAGCACTCAGCTTGAACGGCAGCGTCAGGACTATCGAGATGTTATGGATTTTGTTGACCTAAGCGACGATCGACCGGCCTGTGACGAGGAAGCTTCGGTGAGGCAGCAATTGGATTCCTTGATGCTGGCTGTGTCAGCGTTGCCGGCGCTCGGTCGTAACATTTTTACCCTTAGGCATATGAATGGCTTCAAAAACCGCGAGGTAGCAGACCATCTTGGTATTTGCCAAAGCACAGTAGAAAAAAATCTTGCGCAGGCAAAGGGGTACTGCCGCGAGATGGTGACAAACAGCCACACATCACGTGTTGCAGCCTGAGGAAATAGAAGCAATGCAGAAAGGATTGTTATACAAAATACACAAATGGACCGGAATTTCGTTGGCCCTCCTATTCCTGCTGCAGGGCCTTACCGGGAGCTTGATTACCTTCCGTGAAGAGGTGACATCAATCGTGACGGGGGCTGGCAATGAAGCGGCCGCGATTTCTCATGCGCAATTGACAGATTCGATCGTCAGTTGGGTCGACACGAACTACCCAAATTTTCAGATCAATCGTATTCAGTTCTATGACAGTGTTGCTTTGGCGCGTTTGCAGCGTGAGGGTTCCGATTGGCCAGAAATGGCGATGTTCGACCGTCGCTCCGGGGAGTTTTTGCGCTCTGGCCCTCTGCACACCTTCCCACTTGAACTTGCAGCAAGGCTTCATTATTCCCTGGTGGCGGGGTTGGTCGGCTCACTGGTGATTGGACTTGAGGGTCTTTTTCTCGCTGCCATGAGTATTACCGGCATCATTCTTTGGTGGCCCAAACCCGGGCGGTGGAAACGCTCCTTAAAAGTTCCGCTTCGTGCTCGTGGGCTTCCTCTTTGGTACCAGCTTCACAAGGTGGTTGGCGCCTGGATGATGGTCGTTCTTTTTATCATTGGCAGTACGGGCGCATTGCTAATCTTCGAAGACCAGCTAAAGGCGCTAGTGTCAAAATTCACGCCAATCGCAGAATTGGCAATGCCAGCGTTGCCGGACAGTGAAAAGGTACCGTCGCGGTTGGGCTACGACCAGGCCTTTTCATTGCTCTATAACGAATTTCCCGGAGAACATATAAGGCAGGTACGCTTTATGGGCCCAAACAATCGGGCCGTAATTTTCATCGTTCACAATGAGTTAGGCATTAACTCCCACGGCTATAATTTTGCAGTCGCCGACCGGTCGACAGACGCATTGGCAGCCGTTTTCAGTGCGGACAGCGTCCCAGCTGCGGAGAAGTTTTTTCAGCTTCTATTACCTATCCATAATGGACAACTTGGCGGACCGGTTTTGCGGCTGGTAAGTCTTTTTGGGGGGCTCACTCTGTTACTTATGGTCTATTCTGGGATCTATGTATGGTGGAAGCGGCGCCGTGATGGCCTTGCCAAAGGCGGCTGAGGCGGCAAATAGACAGGTAGAGCACGATGGACGCAATTGATCAGGCACTAATAGCGCGATTGCAGGTAAATGCCCGGGAATCATTGTCTTCGCTGGCAAGGGAGCTCGGTATTTCCCGCTCCACACTTAAAGATCGCATGGATCGCCTCGAGAGACGCGAAATCATTGAGGGTTATACGATACGACTAAACCGGGGAGTGCTCGGGTCTCGTATCAAAGCCCAAATCCTGTTGAACCTTGACCAAAAGCAGAATGCCAGCGTCGCGCAGGCACTGTCCAAATTGATTGAAGTCCAGTCAGTGTATGCCGTGAGTGGAAATTATGATTTGTTGGTTAATGTTGAGACTGCCGATACTGAAACATTAGACGCAGTGGTTGATGCTATCGCAGCCCTTGAAGGGGTGCGTCATACACAAACGCTGATTCTCTTTTCAAGTAAGTTTGAGCGACATACGACGTAAGGCAAACCTCTGACTTTTGCGTCTATATCTAGCAATACATAAATGAATTTGAGGTTTGCATGATTCGCTTCTCTCTCGGCAAAGTTTTTCCATTGCTACTGCTAGCTTTGGTCCCTGCGATGGCCCACGCGGAACAGGCCATCACTGTAAACTGGTATCACGGAAAGGAATTTCTGCAGCCGGTAGCCCAGGCTTTTACTTACCAGACGGGTATTCCGGTTACCGTGACTCATGGCGACGACAGTTTCGATACTGATGTTATTCTGGTGCCTGATGTATCTGTCATTGAGCGCGCGGCAGACGCGGGACAATTCGCCAAGCTCCAGTCTCTTCACCGGGATTCGCGTGTGCCGGCCCAATGGCGAGACAGGGATGGTTATTGGTATGGCGTTCTCCTGCGTTTGCGATCCATCGCCTATTCACCTGAACGTACGAAGCAACTGAATTTCACGACGGTATACGATCTGGCAGACCCGTCCTTGAAAGGACGTGTCTGTCTGCTACAGGGCAGCTACAAGTCTAATCGTTCCTTTCTGGCTACTTTGATCGCGGAAGACGGCGTTGATAAGGCTGCTGAGTGGGCTCGTGCAGTTCGAAAGAATGTTACCCCAGAGCGAACATACGATAACGACATGGACAATGTAAGCCGTATTGCTAAAGGCGAGTGTGATGCAGCCCTGCTCGATAATTACTACCTGCACTATATGCTGGAGGGAAAGCGTACAGGCAAATACGACATTCCCGAGAGTTACACGGCTAAGCTAGCAGACTATGCCCAGTCTGTCGAAATTGCCTGGTTAGAACAGCAGACTCGAGGTAATCAAGCTAACGTGACAGCCGTAGCAATATCCAGAAATTCAGGCAATAAAGTTGCTGCTGCCAAGTTTGTCGACTTTCTACTCTCGGATAAGGGGCAGGAATTGCTTGCGGAAAATACCTTCAAGTATCCGGTGGTTCCGGGAGTTGAGTGGCCCTGGCGATTGAAAGACCAGGGGCGAGTTCGCATCAGTGATTTTGATGTTAATGAAGTCAAACCCTTTCTTAAGAAGGCGGATGATATTTTCCGTCAAGCCGGTTGGGAGTAACGCAGTAGTGACAGTAAATCAGCAAGCATTTCCACTGGTGGAAGTTTCTGGTCCAGCGAAAGAGCGCGGTATACAGTACGGCCAGCAAGCGGGCGAGCGAATTGCTAAGGGGCGGGAGTTGTACCGCGATGTTTTTGAAACCCGGGGGGTCAGTTGGGAGCAGGCTATGCAGCTCGCCGGTGATTTTGCGCCACGAATGCGTGCCTACGATGCGCAGATGTTTGCTGAGATGGAAGGGATTGCTGAAGGCGCTGAGCAACCCTTGGAAACTGTTATTATCCTTAACGCGCGCACTGAGTTGACTTTTTGGCACGACCGAGATGTTCCCAATAGTGAGCGAGCTGAAATTCCAATGCTGGAAGACTGCAGTAGCCTCTTAGTCATGCCAGAGGTAAGTAAAACGGGCACCTTGCTGCATGCTCAGAACTGGGACTGGAACCCGGATTGCGCCGATACATCCATCGTCTTGAAAATATATCGCGACGATGCTCCCGATATTATGACATTTGTCGAGGCCGGCCAGTTGGCTCGTCACGGTATGAACAGTGCTGGGATAGCGCTAACCGCCAATGGTTTGCAGTGCGAATTGGATGGCGGCCATATCGGTGTGCCGAACCCGCTGATAAGACGGCGAATACTCGAGGCGAACTCTCTGGCGGAAGCACTCGATACGCTGCTCAATGCGGATATCACATACAGCCATGCATTGACCGTTAGTCATAGTGATGGCGAAGCATTTTGTATTGAAACTACTCCTCAGACACGTTATTGGCTCGAGGCGGACGAGGGATTGTTGGTTCACGCCAATCATTTCAAGTCCAGTGCCGCGCTTGCTCGTCATAATGATATTGGTTTGCAGCGCTGCCCTGAATCGCTCTACCGGGATTCCCGTATGTTAAAAGCATTGAGGGGGGAGAGTCCTGATATCGATGTTGGTACGATTAAAGCAGTACTAGGCGATAAATGGGGGAGCCCTGACGCCATTCTGCGTTCTCCCAAATTGCGAGAAGGCGGTACGGTTTCGGCCACTGTCGCCTCGGAGATAATGGAACCCGTCAAGGGGCGTATGTGGCTCGCCAGCAAGCCCTTCAATTCCATCCACTACTCTGAATATACATTCTGATGAAATTCAGGGTTTTTATCCTCATTGTAAGTCTGAGTTTGCCGATCTACGCCGAACAGCTAGAGGTGAACATTGGTGCAGGTCTGGACCTGGCGGCTCATGCCAGGGAAGGTGGCGAATTGGACTGGATCAGCCCTAAATCCTGGGTTGGCATTGATGGCCATGTAGCGCTGTCAGAGCATTATCAGGTTCTGTTTGTCGTCGAGCAGGAATTTGCTGTGAGTGACAGCCAGCTCACGTCGAGTTCCTTTGCAGCGGGTAGTCACTATCTGGGTATACAAGCAAATTGGGGGCGCCTGCTGCTGGGGCAGCTGGATACCGTGCTCAAAACGCTGGTGGACGATGCGGAGATGTTTGCGGATGGCCCGGCTGACTTTGAAGCGCTATTAAGTACCTATGCGCATAGTGATGAGGTATTGGCCTATCAGTATGAGACCCGTAGGCTGACGACGGAAATCTCAGTGCTGCAGGGGCCTAGTGAGGTCAGTCATGCCTTCGCCGCGGGTATTGGCTACCAGCTGGGACCGATTCGGTTGAGAGTGGCGACTGAGCAAGAATTGGATGATGGCAATGTGGATTTATATCGGAGTTCCATTCAATTCAGCCCCAGCTTGGCACTCGTCGATCTGGCTGGATACGTGCTGTACGAGCGGCAAGATACCTCATTCGGCGGTGACGAGGAGGCGTTAGGTGCTAGCCTTTCAGCCGCGAAGGGCGGGTATACCCTGAAACTTCAATACCTGCGTTCTGATATTCAAATTTATGATCAGCAGCAGTGGACAGTGGGGCTTGCACGCAATCTGGATACGCGTTGGGAGGTCTATGGCTACCTTAGCCATATTGAGAGTCCTCAGACTGGGGGTGAGTATCAGGGTGTGATGGGCGTTCGATTGAATCTGCTCTGAATGTGCTGTTATTCGCTTAACCCACGTGCCACTGCTTCACTCGGCTAGCTTATTTGAGTATGCGGAGACAGGTCACTAAACCTGCGAGTGCGAAGGGCACTGGTAAGGAAAAGCATACTCGCGTAGCCCGCGCCGATAGCTGAGCCGCGTTCCAGACAATGGTCTGGCGGCAATCCGTGTTCGATGCTTCTTCTCCAAAAGAGCCGGAATAACCGGCGCCAGTTCGATCAATGTTTTGATTCGAAGCGGTATAAATGCACAACTGTGTTCACTACCGCTAGGTCGCCCCTTGCCGAGGCATTCTTGTCTGTGCTTCCATCGTGTCACACAGTTTTTTAGAGAGAGATTATGAGAGGTTTCAGTGCGGCTTTCCTGAAGGGGCTGTTTGTTCTGCTTCCAGTACTTGTATCCATTCAGATAGCGGTTTGGATGATCACTACAGTGGAATCCTGGCTGGCCCCGCCCCTGCAGGAGCTGCTGGGCAATGGTTATATTCCGGGAATGGCCTTGGCTCTGATCGTGATGTTAACTGCGGTTATCGGCCTCAGCTCACGCTGGGCAGTTGCGGATTTCATTTGGGGTATTCCCGGTAGAGTATTGGAACGCTTGCCAGTGCTGAAACAGCTGTACGGCACCCTGAAGGACGTTATGGAAATCATGGGGGGCAAAAAGTTCGAAGATGAAGCCGTTGTGATGGTTGAGCTGCCAAATACCGAAGCGCGACTGATCGGAATCGTAACGGTTCGCAACAAGGGTAAGGGCAACGCCATTGCCAATGAGTTGGATGACGAGCATATAGCTGTTTACCTGCCGATGAGCTTTCAGGTGGGTGGCTACACGATTATCGTGCCGAAGAAATACACACGATCACTCGACCTGAGCCCGGCGGATGCGCTGCAGCTGGTGTTAAGCGGTGGCGTGGTATCAGATAATCGTGAGGAAAAATAACGGCGTTAGCATCATGGGTGATGTCGTTGCCTTACAAAAATAATAGAAAGAGGAAAAATTGTCATGGAAGGGTTGGCAGAACGTTACGGAAAGACGGCAATGGTAACCGGTGCATCATCAGGCATTGGCAAGGCATTCGCTCATGTCTTGGCAAGTCAGGGTTTCGATCTGGTTTTGGTGGCACGTCGCAAGGAGCTTCTTGATAGTTTGTCCGAGGAGCTGCAGCGCCGTTATAGCTGTAAGGCACTGGCCAGAACGGCGGATCTGTCCAATACCGCGGATATTGATTCACTGCTGTCCAGTCTGGGCGAGTTGGAGATTGACCTCCTCGTCAGTAATGCAGGGTTCGGGCTCAAAGGCGCTTTTGAGGAGGATGCACTGGAACGTCAACTGGCAATGGTCAATACCAATCTGGTTGCGCCACTGGTGCTTTGCTACCGACTGTTGCCCGCTATGAAGCAGAGGGCTCGCGGCGCTATCATCCTGACGGGCTCAATCGAGGGCGAAACCGGTTTTCCCTGGTCAACAACTTATGCTGCCACAAAGGCCTTTGTGCATCAGCTTGGGGGCGGCTTGTGGGCTGAGTCTCAGGGAACGGGCGTGGATGTGCTGGTCTTGGCTCCCGGCTCTACTGATACCGACGCGCCGCGTTTGCAAGGAATCAGCGATGATCAGCTTGTGGGTGTGATGTCGCCGGAGCGCGTTGTTCAAGAAGCATTGGTGCAACTGGGTAGGCGCCCATTATGGATTCCCGGTTGGTACAACAGGCTCTTTATCAATTTACTGCGCATGCTGCCTCGTTCCGTGGCGCTTAAAATGTCTGGTGCAGGTATGAAGCGCGCCATAGAGGCGAGTCGGGCGACGCAGTCGCACTGAGGCGCTTCGAGGTGGGAGAGCTTGTTGATGGCGATGCGAATTTTGAAAGTTAATCCATGTTTGCACTGCATTTTGGTTTGCAAAATGCGAAACCTGTGGCTCTCAATTTATCAAGCTATTGAAAAATAAGAAATATAAATTTGGCGCGAAATTTGCAATTCCTTAAGTACCACTTAAAGGATTGTTTAACGTGAAGACGGCACCCCTACCTGCAGACGAAGCACAGCGCCTCCAGGCACTGCGACGCATGGATATTCTCGATACTGTCTCCGAGGAACGCTTTGACCGGATCACGAGACAAGCTCAACACGATTTCCAGGTGCCTATTGCGCTTATCTGTTTTGTTGATAAGGATCGGCAGTGGTTTAAATCCAGTCGCGGTATTGAGTCCAAAGAAACCCCCCGTGACATATCATTTTGTGGCCACGCGATACACGAAGATGAGCTTTTTCTGGTAGAGGATGCGTCACTCGACCCTAGGTTTGCAGATAATCCTTTAGTGGTGGATGACCCGGGAATTCGCTTTTATGCGGCTGCGCCTATTCGAAGTCAAAATGGCTATCGGGTGGGGACTTTGTGCATTATCGACAAAAGGCCCCGCTCGTTCTCGCAGCGTGATCAGGTTGCGCTGCGTAACCTCGCTATTAAAGTGGAGCGAGAACTCTGGTCTTCCGAGCCGAAGGCCTCGGAATCGATCCTCCAGCAACCGATGAAACTGGCGCGCCTGTTCTCCAGCAAGGTGGGTGCCGGATTGATCGCTGGCCTTGTGTTTTGTGCTTTATTGGCTGGTGTATTCGCCAGTGATGGCGATTTCAGTAACTCGGTGAAGTTGGAAAGAGAAAAGGCTGCACTGTCTGAACTCGCTATCGTGCGCGCCAATATCGAGTCAACGCTCAATGCCAAAATCTATCTGGTGCACGGCTTGACCGGTATCGTACAGTTGACTGACTCTCTGGATCAGAGTCGATTTCAGCAGTATGCGCAACAACTCGGGCAGAATATAGATGGACTAATGAGCCTGCAACTAGCGCCTGGCGGAATCGTAAAATTTGTCTGGCCCTATGAAACAAACAAAATTGCTATTGGTCATGACTTACTCGCCGACGACAACCGGCGCCGGGCAGCGGAAGCAGCCATCAACAGTCGGTCAATTTGGTTGGCCGGTCCACTCAACCTGATACAAGGGGGGCAGGCCATCATTGCCCGCTCTCCGATTTTTGTCGGTGATGTTGGTACTGAAAAATTTTGGGGATTCGCGACCTTGCTGCTCGATACCGAAGCCGTTCTGTCTGCGGCTATCACTCCAACCCTGCTGGAGCGCTACGACGTTGCCGTGCGTGGTGTAGACGGTCTGGGGAAGGAAGGAGCGGTTTTTTGGGGGAGTGGAACGCTTTTCCGAAAGGGTCCCATCACCGGAGAAATTAGCCTGCCTGCGGGTAGCTGGCAAGTGGCCCTGCGCCCCAAAGCCGGGTGGAATCCTGCTTGGCAAATGCGCCAAGGGCGTACTGCGTTGCTTGCTTCTGGCAGCGCATTGGTCAGTTTTCTCTTATTTTTGATTCTGCGAATTCCAGCGCGTTTGCGAAAATCAGTCAGAGAAGCGACCACCAGCCTGCAACAAAGTCAAAGTCAGTTTCGCGACGCCGTAGAGGCACTTCCCGACGGCTTTGTTGTATTTAACAAACTGGGTGAACTGGCGCTCGCCAACGGCAATTTTCAGTCCTTTTTCCGGTCGTCTGAAGAGCAGACAGTTTTGGCAGGAGTGAAATTTGAGCAAATGTTCAGCGAGGGTGTCCACAGCGGCTACGTGAAGACACCATTGCAGCAGAGTGCAAAGGAATTTATAGAAGAGCAGGTTGAGGGCTTCTGGTCCGTTTCGCATAGAACCGAATTGGCGCTTGAAGATGGCCGTGTCATTGACGTTCTCTACTGCAGTATGGGTGACGGGGGACGCGTTGGTTTCTTTCGGGATATTACACAGCTGAAGCAAGATCAGGCTCAATTGGTAACCGAGAAAATGCGAGCAGAGCAGGCCAACCAGGCCAAATCGGAGTTTTTGGCGACGGTCAGCCACGAGGTGCGTACCCCGCTCAATGCGGTTCTGGGAATGCTTGAACTTTTGTCGACTGATGGTTCGCTGTCGTCAGACCAGCGTAGTATGGCCTCAACCGCGAACCTGTCAGCCATCCACCTGTTGGCGGTGCTTAACGATATTCTGGATGTCAGCAAGATAGAAGCAGGTAAGCTGGAGCTTGAAGAAAAGGCCTTCGATATTAACGCGCTGATCGTGAACTCCTCAGATCTGATACGCAATCAGGCCGAGGAGAAAGGTCTGGCAGTGAATGTAGCAGTCGACCCCGCCCTGACTAAGGGCCAGGTTGTTGGTGATGCTGCACGGGTCAGGCAAATAGTACTTAATTTGTTGTCGAATGCGGTTAAGTTCACCGACGTGGGTTCGATTGCCATCAGTGCATCTCTTGTTGCTGATGAAGGTGAGAACAGGCGTTTTCTGGTGCGCGTTGAAGACACCGGTGTGGGGTTCCCGGATAGCGACCGCGAGACGATTTTTGAAGCCTTTTCGCAGCTTGAAAGTGCTTCGGATCGCCGTTTTGGAGGCACTGGTCTGGGGCTGGCTATCTGTAAAAAGCTGGTGGATGCACTTGGCGGTGAGATCAGCGTGCGCAGTGAACCGGGCGTTGGCAGTATCTTTGAATTGTCATTTTGCTTTAAACGCGCATTAGTGACGGCGAAACCGGACGCGCCAACTACTGACTCATCTCTGGGTGCGGTAACACCTAGGCAGCTGGGGATTGGGGACAAGCGATTATTGTTGGTAGAGGACGGTGTCACAAACCAGATTGTGGTTCAGGCCATGCTGAAGGATACGGGCTATGTTATCGAACTTGCGGAAAACGGGCGGGAAGCCGTCGATGCAGTAAAACGCGCTGATTACGATGTAGTACTGATGGATATATTTATGCCGGAGATGGACGGCATTGAAGCAACTAAGATCATCCGCAAACTCGGCAGTGGACAACATGTGCCTATTATTGCGCTGACTGCCAATGCTATGGCGGGTGACAGGGAGCGCTTTGAGCAATCAGGTATGAATGACTACCTTGCCAAGCCCGTAAAACGCGATGAATTACTTGCGATGCTTGGCCGGTATGTATTGACAGACCGACGCGATGAACAGCCCGCGAGATTCGCAAGCTAGATCGTTCGTTCACTCATCAGGCTGGCTTTGGTAGCCTGACAAATGTCAGAGGCCAATGCGAGAAGCCCAGTCACTTCTACGGATTGGTCTTCCTTGCAGGCCGCTTCAAGTTGCGTTGTAAACTGCTGTAGCCTGAGGGTACCGCAATAGCCCGCGCTGCTCTTACAGCGGTGCGCGCTGGCTGCAATGCTGTCAAGATGGCCCTGTACTGCGCCTGTAGGTATTGCCTGCAGCTCCACTTCAAGTTTATCAATCTCCGCCAGGAATGCCGCGACAATGGCATTGGCAGCCTCGGGGGAGGTGTCAGTCGCCAATTGTTCAAGCACTGACGGTTCAAACAAGGGGTAGTTGTCGAAAGCGCTTGCCGCATCGCTATGGTAAGTCATCAATCCCTTCCTCTTGTTTACGGCCCTACATTTTGGGCCCGGGCGCAAAATGAATTGCAAAATGCATATGAGCGAGTAACCTGAAAGCCTAAAATAACATGTGGTCTATTGATTGGCAGTCAAAGTCATTACGATGAGTTGCATGCCACCCTTTACTCACACTGCAGGCTTGGCAGTTGGATACAGCCTAGCCGAAAACAGTGGTTTCGGGCCAGAGGGCGGGCTGCATAACATGCGGAAATTCGTTTGAATAAACATGTCTTTATAGCAGACGACAGTCTGCCTAGCCTTATGGTGGCCAAAGCACTGCTTGAGTCTATGGGCTGCTCCGTGACCACTGCAAATGACGGGGAGCAGGCCCTTGCCTTGCTGCATCAACACTCGTTTGATCTCATCCTGCTGGATCACTACATGCCGGGATTGACGGGCGCGGAGATTGCCAGTCAGCTCACTGAAGCGGGTAATTCCGGCGATAAGACCTGCTCGCTGGTTGCACTCAGTGGTGCAGACTCTGACGAGGACCAAGCCATGTTGCTCGCCAGTGGTTTTGACTTGGTACTGAAAAAGCCGGTCAGCGGCCCCATGCTTGAAGCGCTGCTGGGTGAGGGTGTGGGTGGTGAAAGCGCTTCAGGGGTAATAAGTCGCGATAAGGCCCAAAGTCTGACTGCCGATCTCGGCGATGAGTCGGCCAAGATGCTTTACGGGCTTTTTCGCCAGGAATTGATCGACCTCGGCGGCCGCTTGGAGCAGGCACTGTCTGCAAGTGATGCCGGCGAGATCAATGCGGTATCGCATATCCTTAAAAATTCGGCGGCCATGTACGGTGCGCACCAAGTGGCCGATGCTGCGCGCCATCTGAATGAGGCCGACAATATCGCCATGTCGGAGCAGCTTGAGCTGACCCGTGACCTGGTGGCTTATTGCCAGGCGGCAGTCAGCGATGTCGATGTGTTGTTTCCTTCGGAGAGTTAATCTATGAGTGAGATCCAAGCAGGTGGTCTGGTCTACGTGGTTGAAGACAGCCAGTCCAGCGGAGCGCTGTATTGCAGCTACCTGAATCAGGCAGGTTACACCACTCAGCACTTTCTCGACGGCCATTCTGCTCTCGTGGGTATCAAGGAGAAAATGCCGGATGTCATTGTGCAGGATGTCTGCCTGCCGGATATCAGCGGTCTTGAAGTGCTGCAGTTCGTTAATCGGCAGGACGCTCCGGCTCGAGTGGTGATTATCACCGCGAACAGCTCTATCGACGTGGCTGTGGACGCCATGCGGTTAGGCGGCTTCGATTTTATGGAAAAGCCCTTTTCCAAGGAGCGCCTGCTGTCTGCGGTTCACAGCGCGATTGATCAGTTAGAGGTGGAATCTGTAGCCGCGGTCGAAACGCCGGTAGAGCCGTCACAAAAGGCAAGTGAAGGCGGGGTGCGTGGGTATTTCGTGGGCGAGTCTGCCTCCATGTCGTCGGTATTTCGCTTGCTGGATAGCGCTGCCAAAAGCAAGGCCAGCGTCTTTGTTACCGGTGAGAGTGGTACCGGTAAGGAGGTCTGCGCGCTTTCCCTGCACAAGGCGAGTGCCCGTCGCGACGGCCCTTTTGTCCCGATCAACTGTGCTGCTATTCCAGCTGATCTATTTGAATCTGAAATATTTGGACACGAGAAGGGTGCCTTCAGTGGCGCGGTCAATCAGCGCAAAGGTGCGGCAGAACAGGCGGATGGTGGCACATTGTTTCTGGATGAGCTGTGTGAGATGGACCTGAATCTGCAAGCGAAGCTTTTACGCTTCCTGCAAACTGGCAGCTTCACTCGCGTGGGCGGGCACAAACAGCTGAGCAGTGATATTCGGATCGTCTGCGCGACCAACCGGGACCCGGAAGTCGAAGTTCGTGAAGGCCGCTTCCGAGAAGACCTGTTCTACCGTCTGAATGTGATTCCGGTGCATTTGCCGCCTCTGCGAGACCGCGCGGGAGATGCCGTGTTGCTGGCGGAGCACTTCTTGAGAGAAAAAACCAAACTCAATCACAAAAGCTTTAAAGGCTTTAGCAGCGAAGCCATGGCATTTATTCGCGACTATGAATGGCCGGGCAATATTCGCGAAATGCAGAATGTCATCGAGAACGCGGTGGTCATTAATGAGGGAGACTTTATTGAGCTGGATATGCTGCCGATTGCTGCGACTACCCGGCGTAAAACCATGCAGGTCTCCACGTCACAGGCGGCTCCTACAGCGGCAGCCCCGCGTCCCATCACCCCTGCCGGTATGGAAGGTATTCGACCATTGTGGATTGTCGAGAAAGAAGCTATTGAAAGCGCGATTGCCCAGTGCAATGACAATATTCCGCTGGCCGCGGCCTGTCTTGGGGTCAGTGCGTCGACCATCTACCGCAAAAAGAAAAGTTGGGAGAGTGGTGGGGAGGGCGGCTGAGGACCGCCGTCGCGGCGGTCCTCAGCCATTCAGAGCTCCGGAATAACCGGCGCAAATTTGTCGATCATGGCCATAAACAGGTCGGGCTTGTCCCACATATCCATAGACACACCAATATTGCAGCGGTCAAAGCCCAAATCCCGATAGCGTTTGAGTTTATCGGGGGTGGGTGAATCCATCACTTGCAGAGTAATTTCCACTGAGTCAGGGTCGCGGCCATTGTCGGCAACGGCTTGTTTGAACTCGCTGACCGCTGTGTCGATATTGGGCAGCGCCACATCGACCGGAAACCAGCCATCGGCCCATTTCGCCGCATGTTTTACGCCAAGTGGCCCCATCGCCCCAAATACGATTTTAGGCCCTTTGGCTTGCACGGGCTTGGGCGCACTCCACACCGGATCGAATTTAATATACTCGCCCTGATAGCTGGCCTCTTCGTATTGCCACAGATTACGCATGGCTTCGACCATTTCACGCATCACCGTGTAGCGCTTGTTCCAGGGGTGGGGGTTCACATTGGCAAATTCTTCTTCGTTCCAGCCAACGCCGGTGCCGATAATGACCCGCCCCTGAGACAAATGGTCAAGCGTGGCTATGGTTTTTGCTTGGGAAAAGACATCCCGCTCCATAAGCAGGGCGATGCCCGTACCCAGCTTCAGCTGTTGCGTGACAGATGCGGCGGCCATCAGGGACACATAAGGATCCATCATTTCCCGATAGGGTGCTGGCATGTCACCACCGGCAGGGTAGGGCGTTTTTCTGGAGCAGGGGATGTGGCTGTGCTCGCCGTACCACAATGACTCGTAGCCACGCTCTTCCAATGCCTTTGCCAAAGTCATTGGATTCGGGTCGTGAACCGTGTTCATAGAGCTGAAACCGAGATGCATATTCTTATCCTAATGGTTGTTCTCAGAGGAAAGTTGGACTTAAAAACATTTCAATCAAAATGTAAAGTCGCAATATCATAGTGACAGGATATTACACCGTCAAAACTCAGAATCGAGATTACACCACTGCAAACGGCGCAGCGCCTCGTCTAAATGGCTGAGGCCTGTGTTTTGGGTGTAAGATAGGGCATTCCCCAGCTTATCAGACGAGGTTGTACTGGTGCGCGTATTTGCCCTGCTGGTATTGGCGCTGTTGCTCCCTGGCTGCGCGAGTGGCCCGGCATCATTGCCTGAGCCTCTGGTTAGTCCGGATGAACTACTTGCGCGGCGCACTATTGGATTGGAGCCGGCAGTGCATCAGGACGAACGCTTCTGGTTGAACCCCGATATGGTCATG
>JBFKDP010000057.1:0-15484 GCA_041619575.1 Litorivivens sp. | reverse complement strand
TGAGCTACGGGCGCACGGATCCTCCCAAGCGATAAAAAGTGGTCGGGGTAGAGAGATTCGAACTCCCGACATCCTGCTCCCAAAGCAGGCGCGCTACCAGACTGCGCTATACCCCGATTGACTAACTTCCTATGCCCCGCAAGAGGAGCTGCGCATAATACGCATCACCCCTATTCTCGTCAATCGCTATTTGCACTGATTTATCGCAAATATCCATGTTTTCCGACACTTGGCGAGTGAATGCCACCACAACAGACGCTTGGCGTAGCCTGGCGCAGGTGCGACAATACCGCCACTTTTCGCAGCACCGCATTTATCGCAGCCAGCATTGATTACACTGCAACCATATTGAGAGGAGAATTCATGTCGGCAATCATTCTTGACGGCAAAGCCCTCGCTGCACAAAGCGAGCAACAGCTTAGCGAGCGCGTTGCCACCTTACGCGAGCGCTCTGGTGGTAAGACCCCTATTCTAGCGACGATCCTGGTTGGCGCTGACCCCGCCTCGGCGACCTACGTCAAGATGAAGGGGAATGCCTGCCGCCGGGTCGGCATGGAGTCTCTCGCTGTTGAGATGCCGACCACGACAAGCACCGAGCAGCTGCTCAGCAAAATCAATGAATTGAACAACAACCCTGATGTTCACGGGATACTGTTACAGCACCCCGTTCCCGAGCAAATTGATGAACGCGCCTGCTTTGACGCTATCAGCCTGGCCAAGGATGTCGATGGCGTAACCTGTCTTGGCTACGGTCGTATGGCCATGGGCGAAGAAGCCTACGGCTGCGCAACCCCCAAAGGCATCATGCGCCTGCTGGAACACTACGGCATCGCCATCGAAGGTAAGCACGCCGTGGTTGTTGGCCGTAGCGCCATCTTGGGCAAGCCAATGGCCGCGATGCTCCTCGAGGCGAATGCTACGGTCACTATCTGCCACTCACGCACCCAACAACTGGAACAGCACATTCGCCAGGCGGATATTATCGTCGGCGCGGTCGGCAAACCAGAGTTCATAAAAGGAGAGTGGATTAAAGACGAGGCTGTGGTCGTGGATGCCGGCTACCACCCTGGCGGCATTGGCGATATCGAGCTCTCTGCAATCTGCGATCGGGCCAGCGCTTACACGCCTGTTCCCGGCGGGGTCGGACCCATGACGATCAATACGCTCATTATGCAAACCGTAGAATCCGGCGAGAAAGCGCTATCCGGTAATCAATAATGGCCAAGCGCAAGCGCCCTCTTACCACATCGCAAAAAATTGCTAGAAGCATTCTCGAAGGTTTTTTCGAGGTTTGCTTCTCGCCCCTTAAAACCTTGCGCTTTGACAAGCCATTCAGGCCCGCAGCACCCTGTGTCGTTGCCACCTACCACGACGAGATGGTGCTTACCGTTGGGCTGCTGGCACATCAGGGCCTGGTCGGCATCGCCTCGCTCAACCACAACGGTGCGGCAGCGGGTGCGGTGGTCAACCGCCGCGCTGGTTTTGGGGTCGTCCATGGCTCACAAACCAAAGGTGGCAAGGAAGCCTTCGCTGAATTACAGGATCTGGTGTCCAATGGTGGCAGCGCCTGGCTAACGGTAGATGGCTCCCGCGGTCCTCGACACGAAATGAAGCCCGGCGCGGCGGTTCTCGCAAAGAAAAAACAGGTGCCCCTCTATCTCGTGCGTTGCAGTGCACCCGGCATAAGACTGCCAACCTGGGATCGCTTTTTGATCCCATTCCCCTTTGCCCCTGTCCGCACACACATCGAATGCATTGATTTTTCCAAAGCGGCAACTAAGCCTATGCGTGAGCTGGTTCCGGAAATCAATCGGCGAATGCAACAACTGGGTGCCACCAAATGATGTCATCGTCCTACGCAAAATGCTTACTGGCGGGTTATACACTGGCTGTCGCCGCCGTTTCATTAACTCCCGCCGAGACCCTGCAGCAGGTTAATGCAAACGACAAAATGGCGCATTTTGCGTGTTATGGTCTGTTTGCGCTTCTGCTGGGCACGGTCCCACTACGCACCAATCAATATTTAATCGGGGGGGTACTGCTTGCGCTTTACGGGCTTGCCCTGGAGGGACTGCAATCGCTGGTACCAGGGCGGGATTGCTCCCTGCTCGATGCGCTGGCGAATACCGCAGGCGTTGCAACTGGACTGAGCCTGCTGCTTATTTATTTTCGTGTTCGGCAAGCAAGGGCAAAATCAGTATAGTAATGTGCAGGCCTCGCTGAAGACTGCTCCCAATACGCAACAAAGGACGTTGGCATTGGCCCTACTGGACAAACTCACAAGTCTGGCCCCCTGGCTGGATAGCTTCGTTCCGCACGCAGCTCGGTCCGAGCAGGACACTTACCGCCTGCGTTTTGTAGTTGCCGTGCTTCTGGCCATATTTATCTACTGCCTCGCACTCTCACTAGCCTCGGAGCTAATGCCGATCAGGCCGGAGGGACGCAAGCTGCTGACGGATTTTTGCCTGATTACAGCCGGCGGTATCGGCCTTGGGCTTATCATTCTCAGATTGAGCGGGAGCCAGACAACCTGCCTGCACATCGTGATACTCACACTGCTGATTGCCATCGTGAATATTTCCGTTCAGTTAGGCGGCATATACTCCCCGGCTTCGCCAGTTGCACTTATTGTGCCCGCATTGGCGACCATCATTCTGGGTGCAAGAGCGGGGCTATTCTGGGCGAGTCTGCTGATACTTGTGCTGACGGCCTTCTACCAAGCCGATGTGTCCGGCATCAGATTCGACAATGTCATGGCGATGCAGAATCGGCCCTTTGGAACATTCATGGGGCTAGCCTCGGCAGTCGTCACTACCACACTTATCATTCTCTTCTATGAGTTTACGACACAGAAACTGAACAGGCGATTACAGGAAGCCCACGACGACTACCTGTTTCAGGCCAACCATGACAGCCTGACCGGCTTGGCCAACCGACGTCACTTTATCGACATCATCGATAGCCATATTCGTCGCACCCAAACAAGTACGGAACGCTTCGCTGTACTGTTTTTTGATCTGAATCGCTTTAAAGAAGCCAACGACCTTCACGACCATCAATTCGGCGACGAAGTCCTGATTCAAACCGCCAAGCGCTTGCGGGGCGCAGCGCGGAACTCCGACACTGTTGCTCGCTGGGGCGGAGATGAGTTCGCCATGCTGCTGCCGGGAATCGGAGCGGCGAGTGATATTGAAAATCGCGTCAAAGAAATACAGGAAACATTGCGCCAACCCATGGCTATCCGTAATACTCAGTATTGCACCGCCGCGAGCATTGGCTACGCTATTTATCCGGTGCATGGAAAAACGCAGGAAGCACTGATCCACCATGCGGATCACGAGATGTATGGCATTAAGAGGCAAAGATCCGCCTGATGTCGCATTGCGTGCAGTAAAAACTTTGGCGTCAGGAGTAGGCATGTCAGATACGGGGCGAAGAAGCCCGGCAAGAAACATCGGCACCGCCGGTGAGGATATCGATGAGCGACGCCTGAAATACGTGTTTTACGCCGCCAGCCTAATCGGAGGGCTGGTGATATTGAACTTTGCTTTTCGTCACCTGAATTCGGACAATCTAGCCCTAAAATACAGCCTGTTTGCCGCCAGCATCGGCGTTTACCTGACATTTCTCTATGTCTACATTTCGAAAAAGATTCACACGGGCGCCATTGCATCCAGCATAGTCATAGCATCCCTAGCCTTGGCACTTGTCATTACAGGCGGACACGAAAACACTGGCCTGCACTGGGTCTACCCCCTTCTGTTTATTCAATTTATCTTTCTAGGGGCATTTCGAGGACTCATTTACGCCATACTTTTGCTGCTGATGATGTCAGCCATTCTAGCCGCCCCGGACCTTGTTCCCGCTAACTACAGCTCCGCAGAGATCAGCAGATCACTGGCTGCCGTCGCAACACTCGTCCTGCTGTGTTTTGTCAGTGAGTATTTTCGCCAACGCAGTCACCAGGCGATCAGCTCGCAGCACACGGCGAAAATGGTGGAAGCAGTGACCGACCCACTCACTGGGCTCACCAACCGTCGATTTCTCGACGCGTTCTACTTCCCTGACTGCAAGCGCATGCCAGAGAGCCACTTCCCACTGGCCGTTATTGTGTGCGATGTCGACAACTTCAAGGCGATCAACGACGAAAATGGGCATATGGTTGGAGATAAAGTGCTGCGCTATGTCGCTCGCTTGCTTTCCGAGAGCATTCGCAGCAATGACGTTGTCAGCCGAATTGGCGGCGAAGAGTTTCTAGTTTTGGCCCAAAATGCCGATATCAAGGCAGGTACGGCCATTGCGGAGAAGCTTCGCCATAAGATTGAAGAGCTGGATATTCGCGAGCTGGACCACAATGTAACCGGCAGTTTTGGCGTCGCCATTTGCCAGCGCTTTGAACAACTCAATTCAACCATTGATTTAGCCGATCAGTGCATGTACGAAGCCAAGAAAGGCGGTCGCAATCAGGTTGTGAGCGCCACGGAAAGAGAGCCAACGCCAGAGTATTCCCCCGATGCAGCCACGCGCTAGCAAAAACTATTCACGCCGCCAACTGGTACCTTCGCGGCTGTCTTCGAGAATAACGCCCGCCGCTTTCAGGTCTTCGCGAATTTCGTCAGCGCGGGCATAGTTTTTATCCAGTTTTGCCTGAATGCGCTCAGCAATCAAAGCATCAACTTGCTCCGCCGATATTGACCCTTCCGCAACACTGCCCTTAAACCACGCTTCCGGATTCTCCTGCAGCAAACCCAGTAACTCGCCACATTTAAGCAAGGTGGCCTTGAGGGCGGGTTTGTCGGCATCGGCAGCCTTGTTCAGCTGCTTTGCGAGCTGGTGCAGTTCCGCAATCGCAACCGGAGTATTCAAATCATCTAACAAGGCCTTAAACGCCGGTTGATCTGCAATACTTTGTTCCAGCACATCAACACTGCTGGATTCACGCAAAGCCATGTACAGAGAATCCAGGCTCGACTTGGCCTGAGAAAGCAGCTCTCTGGAAAAATCCAGCTCCGAACGGTACTGCGCCGACAGCAACGCGAAGCGCAACACTTCACCTTTGTAGACACCCAGTAGGTCGCGAACAGTGCGAAAATTGCCCAAGGATTTGGACATTTTCTCGCCATCGATATTCAGATAGCCGTTGTGCATCCAGTACTGCACAAACTCGCCATCGTCTTGGCTACAACAACTTTGAGCGCGCTCGTTTTCGTGGTGGGGAAATATCAAATCCCGGCCGCCACCATGGATATCAATACGGTCGCCCAAATGTGCCTTTATCATCGCCGAGCATTCCAGGTGCCAGCCGGGCCGACCACGGCCCCAAGGACTGTCCCAGCCGGGTTCATCAACAGAAGACGGTTTCCACAGCACGAAATCTCCGGCGTAGCGCTTGTAGGGTGCAACTTCGACACGGGCGCCATCGAGCATGTCCTCTAATGAACGGTTAGAGAGATTGCCATAGTCCTCCATGGACTCCACCGCAAAAAGAACATGCCCCTCGGCTTCATAGGCATGGCCGCGGTCAATCAGCGTTGTAATCATGGCCTGCATCGCACCGACGTTGTCGGTCGCTTTAGGCGTCATGGTTGGCGCCAGAGTATTCAGGGAAACCATATCTTCCAGATAAGCCTGGGTGTAGCGCTCGGATACTTCGGTGATGGACTCCTGATTATCTTTCGCCGCCTTCATAATCTTGTCGTCAATATCAGTAATATTGCGCGCATAAATCACTTCCGGATACAGCGTTTTCAGAACCCTTAGCAGCGTATCGAAAACCACCGCCGGCCGGGCGTTACCGATATGAATGTAGTTGTAAACCGTCGGTCCACAGACATACATGGTCACACGCTTATCATCGAGCGGCTTGAAGACCTCCTTGCGGCGGGTCCGGGTGTTGTAGACAATCAACGACATTGTTCAGCCTTTATTTAGTAGACCAGGTATCGCGCAAGCCGATGGTCATATTGAAAACAGGAGCGTCCGCACGGTGATCATGCCGATCGGCAACGAAATACCCTTCACGCTCGAACTGGAAGCATTGCTCAGGGCTGGCATCGGCCAAATCCGGCTCTATCCAGCAGTCTGAGATAACGCGTTTTGATTCTGCATTGATACAATCCAAGAAGTCCCCTTCCCCCTTATCGGGCGATGGGGAAGTAAACAATCGATCGTAGATTCGCACAGTCGCCTTGCGGCCATGAGTTGCAGACACCCAATGGATAACACCGCGAGGGCGGATCCCTTCGGGCGGATCCTCACCCACCGTATTCGGCACCAACTCACAATACACTGTAGCGGCCTGCCCCTGGCCATCGTGCTCAACACGTGTCGCCTTGATGACGTAGGCTCCTCGCAAACGAACGTAGTCGCCCAACACGAGGCGCTTGAATTTTTTGCGCGACAAAGTAGTGGCTTCCGTGAAGTCTGCCGCGTCGATAAACAATTCACGCGTAAAGGGCAAGCGCCGCTCGCCCATATCCTCTTTGGGGTGTCGTGGTGCGCTGAGCTCTTCAACCTTGTCTGCGTCAAGGTTTTCGACAACCAACTTCAACGGATTCAGAACAGCCATTGCCCTCGGCGCATGCCTGTCGAGGTCTTCGCGAACAGCTGACTCAAATTGAGCTATGCTCACCACGCCGTCGGATTTTGCAACGGGCAAGGCGTCACAAAAATTACGAATGGCGCGCGCAGTATAGCCGCGGCGACGCATGCCATGAATGGTAGGCATCCGCGGATCGTCCCAACCGTCAACGCGCCCTTCGTCAACCAGTCGCTTGAGTTTACGCTTGCTGGTTACCGTGTAATCCAGATTAAGGCGTCCGAATTCGTATTGACGCGGGACATTCGGCACCGGTAAGTGCTCAAGAAACCACTCGTATAAAGGCCGATGATCAGCAAATTCGAGGGTACACACCGAATGGGTGACTCCCTCAATCGCATCTTCCTGACCGTGCGCAAAGTCATAACTGGGGTAAATGCACCACTTGTCACCGGTGTGGTGGTGGGACTGCTTGCGAATCCGGTACAAAATCGGATCACGCAAGTTCATATTGGGCGAGGCCATATCGATTTTCGCGCGCAATACGCGCGCACCTTCATCGAACTCGCCATTTTTCATACGCTCCAGCAAATCGAGGTTTTCCTCGACCTCGCGCTCCCGGTAAGGGCTCGCCTTGCCCGGCTGCGTTGCCCAGCCCCGATACTCGCTGGCCTGCTCCGCACTGAGATCACAAACGTAGGCAAGGCCCGCCCGAATCAGGTCTTGCGCCCAAGCATAAAACTGATCGAAGTAGTCAGAGGCATAGCGAACGTCGCCCGCCCAATCAAAACCCAGCCAGCGGACATCTTCCTTAATAGCGTCAACGAACTCCTGCTCTTCCTTGCTCGGGTTGGTATCGTCAAAACGGAGGTTACACTTACCGCCAAAGTGCTCGGCGAGCCCAAAGTTGACGCAGATAGACTTGGCATGGCCTATATGGAGATAGCCATTAGGTTCCGGCGGAAATCGCGTCACCACATCCTTTGCGGCAAGCTTGCCCGCCTTGATGTCGGCATTGATGATGTCGCGAATAAAATTGGTCGCCTGGGTATCGGGTTTGCTCATGCACTCATCCAAAAGGCTTCTCATGCAAATCCGAAGGGATCCACCGATAAAGCACAAAATGAACGCTAGACTTCGCGTCTAACGCAAAAGGGCGTTATTATACCGGCTTTAAATTTATGAGTTAATCAACACAGGCGTAAAAATGATTATTCTGCAAACAAATCATGGTGATATCAAAATTGAGCTGGACTTCGACAATGCGCCGAATACGGCCGCAAATTTCAAGCAATACGTTGAAGAAGGCTTTTACGACGGCACGATATTTCACCGCGTAATCGACGGCTTTATGATCCAGGGCGGTGGTTTTACCCCCGGCATGCAACAAAAAGCCACTCGCGACCCTATAGAGTGTGAAGCCGACAATGGCCTTAAAAACACCGTAGGCACTCTGGCGATGGCCCGCACTATGGACCCGCACTCCGCGTCCTCTCAGTTTTTTATCAATGTTAAAGACAATGACTTCCTCAATCACAGCGGCAAAAACGCCCAGGGCTGGGGATATGCCGTATTTGCCAAGGTTGTCGACGGCATGGATACCGTAAACGCCATAAAGGGTGTCGCGACCACTATGGCGGCAGGTCATCAGGATGTGCCAGCTGAAGACGTTGTCATTGAGAAGGCCTACGTGGCGGATTAATGTTCAGCCTCTTTATTTCAGACTTGCATCTGGACAACAAGCGCCCGGACATTCTCCGGGCGTTTTTGCATTTCTTGGAGCACGACGCCCGTCAGGCCGAAGCGCTGTATATTCTCGGCGATCTGTTTGAGGCCTGGGTTGGCGATGACGACGACAGCGAACTTGCCCTCAGTACCGAGAAAGCATTACGACAGCTTAGCGACAGTGGCACATCGCTGTACTTTATGCATGGCAATCGCGATTTTCTCTTGGGCCAGGACTTTGCGCAATCTACCGGGGGGACTCTACTCCAAGACCCAACGGTTCACACCCTCTACGGCACACCCTCGCTGCTAATGCACGGTGACAGCCTCTGTACCGCCGATACTGAGTATATGGCTGTTCGTCAGCAGGTGCGCTCAGCTCAATGGCAAGAGGGCTTTCTTAGCAAGCCACTGGGGGAGCGCCGCCAGTTTGCCCAGCAAATGCGCATGGCCAGTGCCGAGGCCAACTCCAATAAAGCCGAAGACATTATGGATGTGACGCCGGCAGCGGTTCTGGACGCACTGCGCGAACACCACTGCCGACGCCTCATTCATGGCCATACCCACCGGCCGAAGGTGCACAAACTGATGCTTGATGCTGACCCAGCAGAACGTATTGTCCTAGGTGACTGGGATGAACACCTTTGGTATCTGCGTATCGACGCAAACGGCCACACACTGAACAAACGCCCTATGTCTCAGCACTAAGCCCTTTATTTCAACATCGTAGTGCGCCGTGAGTGCACTCAATTCGCGCATTTTGCGTGTTTTGAATTAACGCAAACGCCCCTCTTTAAGCACCAAGTCGGCGCAGTCCCTGTGCACCAGACTGCATCCAAAGCAGCGCACAAACCTTATACCCCCTTGTTTTAACTAGTTTATTTTCTCTTGGCACGTTCATTGCTGAAGCCTTGGCAAACCAGCTGGCAATTTGCCTGGGCATGACGGACTGCAGCCGAACCGCCCAAACCCATTCGCAACAGGAGAGAATTATGTCTCGCAAACCTTTCCATTGGCTCAAGGCAGCGGCTGCAGCCATCGCGCTCAGCGCGCCACAATGGAGTCTGGCCGCTGAACCGGAAAAAGAAGAACTGAAATTTGGCTTTATCAAGCTGACCGATATGGCTCCGCTGGCAATCGCCTACGAAAAGGGATTTTTCGAAGATGAAGGCCTGTTCGTCACTCTGGAAGCCCAAGCCAACTGGAAGGTCTTGCTCGACCGCGTCATTGATGGCGAGCTGGATGGAGCCCATATGCTTGCCGGCCAACCACTAGGTGCCACAATCGGCTTTGGAACGCAGGCCCATATCATCACCGCCTTTAGCATGGACCTGAATGGAAACGGCATTACTGTCTCCAATGATATCTGGGAACAGATGAAGCCCAATATACCCAAACGGGCGGACGGCAGGCCCGTACACCCCATCAAGGCGGATGCACTCAAACCGGTTGTAGATAAATACAAGGCCGAGGGTAAGCCCTTCAAAATGGGCATGGTTTTCCCGGTCTCGACCCACAACTATGAGCTGCGCTACTGGCTGGCTGCCGGTGGTATTCACCCCGGCTACTATGCGCCGAAAAAAGGGGACATCAGCGGCCAGATTCAGGCTGATGCACAGTTGTCTGTGACACCGCCCCCACAAATGCCGTCGACCATGGAAGCCGGCACCATTTATGGATACTGCGTAGGCGAGCCATGGAACCAGCAAGCGGTTTTCAAAGGCATTGGGGTGCCGGTCATTACCGACTATGAAATCTGGAAAGACAACCCGGAAAAGGTTTTTGGCGTCAGCAAAAGCTGGGCCGATAAATACCCCCAGACGCATATTGCCGTGGTCAAAGCCATGATCCGGGCGGCCAAGTGGCTTGACGAGAAAGACAACGCCAACCGCCCTGAAGCGGTAAAAATACTAGCCAAGCCCTACTATGTTGGCGCCGATGCAGACGTCATCGCTAACTCCATGACCGGCACCTTTGAGTACGAGAAAGGCGACAAGCGCCCCGTTCCCGACTTCAATGTATTTTTCCGCTATAACGCTACCTATCCCTACTACTCCGATGCAATCTGGTACCTCACTCAGATGCGCCGCTGGGGCCAGATTGCCGACTACAAGCCCGACAGCTGGTACATGGAAACCGCCAAAAAAGTCTACCGTCCTGACATCTATCGTGCTGCCGCCGAGGAACTGATTGCCGATGGCATGATGAGTGCATCCGACTTTCCTGACTTTGCGACAGAAAGTGGCTTTAAGCCGCCACAAACAGAGTTCATCGACAAAGTTACCTACGACGGACGCAAGCCGAATGAATACCTGAGCAAATTCAGTATCGGCCTTAAAGGCAAAGATGAAATCTAAAAATAGGTTTGTAAAACAACAGACATACCCCGGCAAGCCGGGGTGTGTCAAAGGTGGGAGTTAAGCATGTTTAAACAGAAAACCATCGGATTTTTGGAAGTAGCTGGTTTTCGCTGGATGGTGCCGGTCGTCAGACTTGCCTACTGGGAAGAACCTATCGAGCAAGCCCGGCAGCTCAGCAATCTGATACTGTTGCCCTTTGCCGCCATCGTCCTGTTTCTGATGCTCTGGGCAGCAGGTGCCTCGCAGGTTGATACCAGTCTGGGCGAATTGCCCGGACCATCCGCTGTTCTTGCCGCAGGCAAATCACTCTATGCCGAACATAAGGAGGAACGGGCAAAGGAAGTGGCATTCTATCAACGCCAAGAGGTACGCAACGCCAAAAAACTGGAGCGCAACCCTGACGCCACGGTCAAGTGGCGTAACTATACCGGCAACGCAACCTTCATCGATCAAATATTCACCAGCCTGAAGACCGTTTTTACCGGCTTTATACTGGCTTCAGTCATTGCAATACCAGTGGGAATAGCCTGCGGTCTCAGCCCGCAATTGAACACCGCCGTGTCACCGATTATCCAGATACTCAAGCCAGTATCACCGCTCGCATGGCTGCCGATTGTGACGATGATCGTCAGCGCAGTCTATGTGGCAGACGATCCCCTGTTTGCCAAATCCTTTGTCACCTCGGCAGTCACCGTGACGCTCTGCTGCATGTGGCCCACGCTGATCAACACTGCCGTCGGCGTCGCCAATATTGACAAGGATCTGCTTAACGTTGGCCGTGTCATAAGACTGGGCTGGTTTACTCGAGTCCGCAAGATCGCAATCCCGGCAGCCCTGCCAATGATTTTCACCGGCTTACGCATATCGCTTGGAATCGGCTGGATGGTGCTTATTGCCGCAGAAATGCTCGCCCAGAACCCCGGTCTCGGCAAGTTTGTCTGGGATGAATTTCAAAATGGCAGCTCCCAATCGCTGGCCCGCATTATGGCCGCCGTTGTAACCATCGGATTTATTGGCTTTGTGCTGGATTGGCTGATGCTGACCGTACAAAAGTTGATCTCCCACGACGATAGCGCGGCGTGAATATGCACAGGAAAGAGGAAAAACCGATGACACCCTATGTCGATTTATCGCAGCTGAGTATGGAATTCCCTACGCCAAAGGGACCCTTCAAAGCCCTCGATCAAGTAAGCCTGAAGATTCAAAAGGGAGAATTTATCTCTCTCATTGGCCACTCAGGCTGCGGCAAGTCCACAGTCCTAAATATCATTGCGGGCCTGTATCAAGCGACGGAAGGTGGAGTGATACTTGAAGGCAAGGAAGTCACAGAACCTGGACCCGAGCGCGCCGTCGTCTTTCAGAACCACTCTCTGTTCCCCTGGCTGACAGCCTATGAAAATATAGAAATCGCAGTGAAACAGGTGTTTAAAGGTCAGAAATCTAAAGCGGAAATGCGAAGCTGGGTTGAACACAATCTTGAGTTGGTCCACATGTCACACGCGGCCAACAAGTACCCCTCAGAACTCTCGGGCGGAATGAAACAACGTATAGGTATTGCGCGGGCGCTGGCCATGGAACCCAAAGTGCTGCTAATGGATGAGCCCTTTGGTGCACTTGATGCCCTGACCCGGGCGCACTTGCAAGATTCACTTATGGAGATTCAAAGCGAGCTCAACAATACCGTTGTAATGATCACACACGATGTCGACGAAGCCGTGCTGTTGTCCGACCGAATCGTGATGATGACGAACGGCCCCGCAGCGACCATAGGCGAAATCCTCGAGATCGAGCTGCCGCGTCCGCGGGAAAGGCTCGCGTTGGCGAGCGATAGCCAGTACAACGCCTACCGTGCGGACGTCCTGCGTTTTCTGCATCAAAAACACAGCAATCCAGCCTCCCGTTCGCGATCGTCGAGCTCCGACAATCCGGGCAAGGACGACGATTCCATCTCACGAGCAGCCTGAGAAAAGCCATGACCACAAATACACTGTTAAAACAAGGTCTCGAGAAAAGCGCTATCAAGCTCGGCTACATTCCCTTGAGCGACTGCGCACCCTTGATCGTTGCGAAAGAAAAGGGATTTTTCGAGGAACAGGGCTTACATGTCACTCTCTCCCAAGAGCATTCTTGGGCGAGTATTCGTGACAAGGTTGGGCTGGGGGTACTAGACGGAGCGCAGATGCTTGCCAGCATGCCGGTCGCGGCCCGACTGGGGGTAAGCGGCCCTCGCTTGGACATGGTTACCGCTTTCGTCATGGACTTGAATGGCAACGCCATCACCCTTAGCGAGCGACTCTATCAAAACGTTGTGACAGCCGACCCGGATTCAGAGTTTTCCCCCCTAGCCGCCGCCCGCGCCCTGAATCTGGTACTTAAAGCTAACGCGCAGAATAAGCAACCTCGCTGCCGCCTCGGTGTTGTATTTCCGGTCTCGACCCAGAACTATGAACTCCGCTACTGGCTCGGGTGCGGCGGAATCAACCCCGACACTGATGTCGACATCGTAGTCATTCCGCCACAGGAGATGGTAGACCACCTGCGCAGTGGCGATATTGACGGCCACTGCGTCGGTGAGCCCTGGAACACGGTCGCCGTTAAACAGGGCCTTGGCCATGTCGTAGCAACCAAGTACGAGCTCTGGAACAACAGTCCAGAGAAAGTATTTGCCGTTGCCAAGCGCTGGGCCGATGAGCACCCCCTGAGTCACCGGGCTATTATTCGAGCGTTAATAAAGGCCTGCACTTGGCTGGACCAGTCCGAAAACAGGCTGGCCGCAGCAGAGCTTCTGACAAGTAAGGGGTATATCGAACAGGACCTTGAAACTGTTGCCCTGTCGCTTTGCGGCATACTTCAGCGGCATCCCAACAAAGAGCCCGAGGACGTGCCAGACTTTCATGTCTTCAATCGCTACAGCGCCAATTTCCCTTGGTTAAATCACGCAGAATGGTTTATCGCGGAAATGTATCGATGGGGGCAGCTGAACACGCCGGTCAGTATTTCCAGTGCGGCTGAACAGGTTTATCTACCGGAACTCTATCGCGAGGTCGCGGCCGAGTTGGGCGTACCCTGCCCGGCCATCAACCGAAAAACCGAAGGCAATCTCAGCCCGCAGATGCTACAAAACTTTACGCCCCACTTAGGCCCAAATCAGTTTCTCGACGGCAAACGCTTCGATGTCGGCAAGGTGATTGCCTATCTCGAACAACAAGATCTCAGTCAGGCGAATATCGTCGCCTTAAGGCAAAGCAATGACAACCGCTAAACCCCTGCTAGGGCTGCTTATCGACGTAAACGGGGCGCGCTCTGAGAAGCTTTTCGAGTTGTTGGAACAGCTGGGTATTAAACTGGTTACGCGTTCAACATCAGACACGAATCTCTATCAGCTACTTAACCAGCTAAAACCCGACATAATCTTTGCTGATGTAAACTCAACCGCACGCGATACACTGGAACATGTGGTCAATGCCAGCGATGACATGCCCAAACCTGTTGTAAACCCACACGGGGATTTGCGCATCAGCCTTGGGCGTCTCGCCGGTGACATTGGCATCAGCCTCTACGTCAATGGCAAATTATCGGCTGCACTGCTCCAAGCCCTGATCGATGTCACCATCAGCCACTGTCATAGCATCGACACCCTGAAAACTGAAATCGCGGCCCTGCGCGAACCGGAACAGCCCCAAGATCAGGGCGAGCATGTGCACTAATGCGAGCTCATTGTATTGGACCGCTATGAAAGCGAAATTCGCTGTCCGGTGAGCGAATCAATTCGGCTTCAATACTGGCAAATTCTGCCACACGCGCATCAATATCTTCCCCGCCCGCATAGCTTCGAGCAAGCGCTAGGTAATCTTTGAAGTGGCGCGACTCCGAGCGCAAAAGAGACTGATAAAAAGATGCCAGCGACTCATCGAGGTGGGGAGCCAGTTTTGCGAACCGCTCGCACGAACGCGCTTCGATAAATGCGCCGACTATCAGGACATCAATCAATTTGCCAGGTTCAGACGTTCGCATATGCTCGCGTAACCCTCCTGCGTAGCGAGCTGAACTGAGCTGGATGTACTCAACACCCCGTTCTGCCATGATGGCCAGTACCTGCTCAAAATGTCTCAGCTCTTCTCTGGCCAGCTTGGACATACGCATCAGCAGATCGGACTTGTCGACGTAGCGATACATGAGATTCATGGCCGTAGATGCTGCCTTTTTTTCACAATTTGCATGATCTATCAATAAGATAGATTGATTTATTAAAGCTGAGTCGATCCAAAGATCAGGGGTTTCGCAGGCGAGAAATTCCTGCACGGGGCGGATATCAACAGTTTTCATAGCAACTAAATGTGGTTTCGACTCGGTGGCGCGGGAGTATATCAGACGCAAGCGCCAGTGCTCCTTGATCCAGTAACTAAAGGGAGCTATGAGCCTGGCTACACAACTTTCATGTAGCGTTCGTAGTGTGCCTGAGAAAGAATGTAGAATTCCCGGTCTATCATGTCCCTAACCTCAATCAGGGGCACATCACGATACTGCGCATCAAGCCGCAAGCCAAATTCGGCAGGCTGATCGATCTGTTGTGCGCCGGCGCGCAGCAAAGCAAAGGCCCACACTTCAGGCGGCTTGTAAGGCTTGTAAGCAATTTGCTGTGCCTGCAACTGCCACTCCAGCAAGCCCGCATCGACAATACGGAGCTTATTGCTCACGACCTGGGAAAGAAAAGTATCCAGACGGGCATCTATCGCCCGCTTCTGCTGCTGGGTGTAACCGTTCCAGTGAATAACCTCGTGGGCGAACCGCTTGCAACCTCGACACACAGCATCACCCAGTGCCGTCGAGCAAACCCCAATGCAAGGCGTGGTTACTCTGG
>JBFKDP010000056.1:0-15627 GCA_041619575.1 Litorivivens sp. | reverse complement strand
GCAACATCACTATTCAGGATCGCTGCCTGTACATCCAAAACAACAATTTCATTCGCTGCCATTGCAAAGCTCGCCGTCATGGTGAGCAGCAGTGCAAGCAGGACTTTATTCAGTTTCAACACAATAGTTCTCCCGAGTTAACTCGTCAGGTTTTTAGAAGGTACGCCCCAGTGAAAACTGGAACACTTCGGTATCGTCAATGGCTTCATCATTAAGTGCCCGAGCCAGACTGAAAGTCAGCGGGCCCATGCCGGTGATCCAGGTCAATCCAAAGCCTGCCGAGTAGCGCAGGTCGGACAGGTCGACATCCAGGCAGTTTAGCTGCGTCGAACGGCAACTTGTACTGAAGACATTGCCGGCATCAAAGAAAAAGCCCGAGCGCACAGAGCGCTGGTCTTTAACAAAAGGCAGCGGCACCAGTAGTTCAATACTAGTTTCAATCAATACGTTACCGCCAAACGGATCCGTTTCATTTTCAAAGGAAGTCGCGACCAATTGATTCGTTGCAGGGTCCAGCACGTAGGCAAGGTTCGGCGACAGCGTGGTTGCGGCTCCTGTCGCCGCGTCAATCGCAGTAGCGGCCTGTGATAAGCGGTAGATCTGGGCCGGCGTACTGCGTGGGCCTAAGGTATTGCTCTTGTAGCCGCGAATCGATCCAAAGCCACCCGCGTAGAAGTTTTCAAAGAAGGGCAACTCTTTCAAATCGCCATAACCATCGCCGTAGCCCAGCTGGGTTTTAAAGCGCAGAACAAAGTCATTGACCAGCGGAACATAGAGCTGACCGTCGAACATCAATTTATAGTACTGGGTGTCAGACCCCGGCAGTGCCAGTTCCAGCGACAGCGTCTGGGAATTACCGCGCGTTGCCAGCAGTCCCCGGTTCAGGGTTGAGCGGCGCCAGTTGGTCGAAATGGTGTAATTATTAAATTCATTGCCGTACAGGTCCAGAAAGCCCGGTTCACCTTGCGGTGTGGAGCCCGCAGGCAGTGCGCTAACCGGCTGTAACACTTCCGCGGCATTATATTTGCCGGTGCTGGAATCAAACCGAGAAACGTAGAATTCATTGATAAAGTCGAACAGGCGCGGACTGGCAATAATTTCCTGCACCGCACCAATGCCGGCATCAATTTCGGTATTCGCAAAACCCAGACTAAAGCCCAGCCGTTGAATTTCCGACAGCGGGTAGCTGAAATTCAGTGCCGCACCGGCTGTATTCGTGGTGTAACTGGCGATATTGACTTCATCGAGATTGGCTTTGCGGTAATAGACGCTGAAACCGCGACTTACACCGTCTTCGGTGAAATAGGGCTCCATGTAGTTGAAGCTGACATTCGTCAGGAAGTCACTGCGCGACAGACCGATACCCACCTGCTTGCCGGTGCCAAAAAAGTTATTCTGCTGAATATTCGCACCCAGAATCAGACCACTGTCTTGAGAGAAACCAACGCTCGCAGCAAGGCTACCAGAACTCTGCTCTTCAACACGGTATTGCAGGTCGATCATATCGTCCGTACCAGGCACCTCATTGATTTCGACCTGGGCCTCCTTAAAGAAGCCCAACCGCTCAAGGCGCACACGCGACATTTCTATGCTGGACTGAGAGGCCGGTGCCGATTCCATCTGCCGCATTTCACGACGCAGAACTTCATCCGAGGTCCGGTGATTGCCAGAGAAATCAATACGGCGCACATAGGTTCGCTTGCCCGGATCGATAAAAAACTTCAGGTCGACGATACGTTTCTCGTCATCGATCTCAGGGATGCCCGATACCCGCGCAAAATTATAGCCCTCGTTGCCCAGGCGCTTAGTCAGCAGTTCTTCAGAGGCGGTTACGCGAGACTGGGAAAATATTTCCTCAGGTTTAGGCAACAAAAAGCGCTTCAGATCTTCTTCTGGCAGTACAACGTCGCCAGACAGCTCAACCTTGCCGATGTTGTAAACGTCGCCTTCACTGATATTGGCGGTGATGTAGACCGATTCCTTATCAGGACTGATGGCAACCTGCGTAGAATCAATATTGAACTTAATATAGCCACGATCAAGATAGTACGAACTCAGTTTTTCAAGATCAGCTTTAAGTTTTTCGCGCGCGTATTTGTCGCTGCTGGTAATCCAGCTAAACCAGCCTGAGGGTTTGAGCTCAAATTCATCAAGCAGCAGTTCGTCGCTAAAAGCGTGGTTGCCCACAATGTTGATATGCTTGATGGAAGCCGTGCTACCTTCATTAACGTGGATACTGACCGCCACCCGGTTGCGAGGCTGAGCGATTACGTCGGTCTCGATACTGGCGTCGTAGCGCCCCTGAGAGACATACTGGCGGGTCAATTCCATCCGCATGCCTTCGAGGGTCGAACGCTTGAATACCTGTCCTTCCGACAATCCCGAGTTTTTCAGGCCATCCAACAAGGCTTCCGTTTTAATCGCCTTGTTGCCGTCAATATTGATCTCACTGATCGAGGGACGCTCAGCAACAATGATGACCAGAACGTCGCCGTCGCGAGCGAGCTTGATATCGTCAAAGTTACCCGTGCTGAACAAAGAACGCGCGGACGCCGCCAGCAAACCTTCGCTAACCGTATCGCCAACATTTAAGGGCAGCGCAGCAAACACGGTATCCGGAGAAATTCGCTGAAGCCCCTCCACCCGAATATCGGAAATGACGATACGCTCGGCGGCCGAGGCAAGACCCGAAACAGCCAGCAATGCTAACAGGAAAAAACGAAACACAATCTTCGAGAACACCAACAGTCCTTGGCCACTACCCATCCGGCGGCGGCTATTCATTCGTTATTCTGAACGGCACTACAATCGCAGTACGTCGTTGTACAGAGCAAACACCATCAGGCAGACAACCAGAAATACCCCAACCTGGTTGGCCACCATCTGAACCTTTTCCGTTACTGGGCGACCCGATGCCAGTTCGATCAGGCCGTAAACTATATGGCCGCCGTCCAGCACGGGGACGGGCAGCAAATTCAGTACCGCGAGGCTGATACTCAGTAGCGCCAGCAGATTCAACCAAGCTGACAAGCCATACTCGGCCGAGGCGCCGGCCACTTTAGCAATGGTTATGGGCCCGCTCAAGTTTTTTGGCGACAAGAGGCCCGTCATCATCTTGTAAATTGACTGCACGGTGAACACGCTCATATGCACCGTTTTTTGGCTGGCGGCTACAAATGCCTCTACTGGGCCGTAGTGGTACTCACGAAACCATTCATCCGGCAATGGCGGTGGCGGTACCACGGCCATACCCACAAAGCCTTGAAGGCGGCCGTCCTGCTCTTTGCCCACAGGCTGGATCGATGTTTCCGCTACCACGCCGTTGCGCTCATAGCGCAAAGCGATACTCTCACCCGGCCGGACTTTGACGTAATCTACCCAGCTCATCCAGTCGTCTAGCGCAATGCCATCAGCCTCCAACAGCCGATCCCCAGCCTGAATGCCCGCTTTTTCGGCTGCACTATCGGCAACCACTTCCTGAATGACCGGTTCCACTTTAGGCCGATACAGATCAATACCCAGGCCGCCAACAGGGTCGGGCTCGGCCACACCTTTGAGCCAGCCGTCCAGCACAACGATGGATTCATAAACGAGGTCAGAATCCGGGTATTTAGCTGCGATCGACATCTCGCCGCTTTCTCCGACGCGCTCCAGCAGCCGGATATTGAGCTGTTCCCAAGTCGGCGTGCTCTTGCCATCAACCGCGACAATTTCCTGTCCCGCGGCCAAGCCAGCCTGCTGGGCTAGCGAACCCTGCTCAACCTCGCCTATTAGAGGTGCAACGCCACGGGTACCACCCATAAAGACCAGCCAGTACACCAGCACCGCGAGCACAAAGTTGGCCAGCGGGCCAGCGGCGGCGATGGCAATGCGCTTGCTCGGGGACTGCCTATTGAATGCGCGATGTTGCTCTTCAGGGGCAACCTCACCCTCGCGCTCATCCAACATTTTGACGTAGCCGCCCAGTGGGATGCCCGCCACAACAAACTCGGTACCATGGCGATCACGACGGCTCAGTAGCGGCTTACCAAAGCCAACAGAGAAGCGCAGCACCTTGACGCCACAGCGACGTGCCACCCAGAAGTGGCCAAATTCATGCACAGCTACCAAGATGCTGAGCGTGACCACAAAGGCCAGCAGGGTTTGGAGTGTATCCAGCATCGCTCTACTTACCTCAATCTACAATACAGCCAAAACGGCTGCCGCTGCCGCACGGGCATGCTGATCTGCGAGTTTGACATCAGCAAGCCCATCCGGTTCAACCGCTTCGACTTTGTGCATCACTGATTCTATGACCTGGGCAATACCAGTGAACGGCAATTTACCGGCCAGAAAAGCTTCTACTGCAATCTCATTGGCCGCATTCAGAATGGCAGCTGCAGTCCCTCCGCGGCTGGCTGCCTCGCGGGCGAGCCTCAGACAGGGGAATTTTTCCTCGTCTGGTGCCTGAAAGTCGAGCCGCCCTTGCGCAATCAGGTCCAGGCTGCCCACCCCCGACGGTATGCGCTCGGGCCAGGCCAAAGCATGGGCAATGGGGGTGCGCATATCCGGGTTACCGAGCTGCGCCAACACCGAGCCATCAATATATTCAACCATGGAGTGAATAATGCTTTGAGGGTGGACGACCACCTCAATTTTGTCAGCTGTCGTATCAAACAGCCAGCAGGCTTCAATCAGTTCAAGCCCCTTGTTCATCATCGTGGCAGAATCCACCGAAATCTTACGCCCCATTGACCAATTGGGGTGAGCACAAGCTTCGTCCGGAGTCACCGTGGCCAAGCGTTCGCTGTCAATCTCACGAAAGGGACCGCCAGAGCCTGTCAATAGAATCTTGCTGACCCCTTGAGCGGGCAGGTCCCGCAGGCTGCCGTCTGCCAGACATTGGAAAATAGCATTGTGCTCGCTATCGATGGGTAACAGCACCGCAGACGACGCTTCCACCGCATCCATAAAAAGCCGGCCGGCCATTACCAGCGCTTCTTTGTTTGCCAGCAACACCTTTTTGCCGGCATTGACTGCCGCCAACGTGGGTTCAAGCCCAGCAGCACCAACAATAGCCGCCATGACCACGTCTACACATTCATCCGCAGCCACACGGCAGAGATTTTCCTCACCGGCCAGAATCTCCGTCGGAATATCGGCTTCGCCTGACAATAGCTCGCGAAGCCTGTCGGCCGCAGCATCATCACGCAAAACGGCATACCGGGGTTTGCAGGCCTTGATCTGCGCCAGCATATCGTCAACACCGGTATTCGCGGTCAGTGCGTAGACACTAAAGCGATCGGGCTGGCGCGCGAGAACATCCAGCGTACTCACGCCGATAGAGCCGGTAGACCCCAGAATGGTAACCTGCTCCAGTGCCACGACCGTCACCAGCCCACCAACAGCGTACCCAGGGTAAATACTGGAATGGCCGCCGTCAGACTATCCAGCCGATCCATTAAACCGCCGTGGCCCGGCAACAAAGTACCACTGTCCTTCACACCTTGATGACGCTTTACCATGCTCTCCAGCAAATCGCCCAGCACTGAGGCCAGCGAAGCTACACCGGAAATAACCATGAAGGGCAGCAAACCTATCGGCAAGCCGCCGGGCCAAAACTGAGCCACCAGCAGCGCCAGCGCCTGACTCGCCGCCAGTCCGCCCCAGAAGCCGGCCCAGGACTTGCCGGGGCTGACATTTATGGCAAGTTTCGCCTTGCCCCATGCGCGCCCGGCAAAATAGGCACCTACATCGGCTGCGATGACAACCAGCAACACGTAGATGATCAGCAGTACACCCTGCCCCTGCAGGCGCAAGTAGCACAGAGCCAGCCAGGTCGGTAGCAGAACGACTACCCCCATCATGGCCCTCACGGGCCTATTGCCCCAGAGCCTGGCACTGCCGGGATAGCCCATAACCCAAAGCAGAGCAATGGCCCACCAGACAACACCTGCGTGCAAGACTTCCCGGATCAACGCGGTATTGGGAACAACATCCAACAGGTTGCCAAACAGGAATAAAAGAGCCATCGAACCCGCAATCGCGAGTGTGTATAGAATTCTCAGGCTGGCTGCCTGCATGCCTGACAAAGCGGTCCACTCCCAGGCTGCCGCCAATACAATTGCAGCAAACAGCAACATCAGTGGCACCGGTGCCAGATATGCCAACAGTAAGAGGAGTGGCACGGCCATGGCGACCGCAGTAATTATGCGTTGTTTAAGCAAGATGACTGCCTTCGTTGTTATTGGTTTCGTCCGAAAGGCGACCGCCATAGCGGCGCTCGCGCTCGGCATAGCTGCGCAGTGCAGCCGCCACTTCGGCTTGATCAAAGTCGGGCCACAGGGCGTTGCTGAAGTAGAACTCGCTGTAGGCCAGCTGCCACAACATAAAGTTGCTGATCCGCCTCTCGTTCGCCGTTCTGATACACAGGTCAGGGTCAGGCAGATCACGCAGGCACAGCCCCTCGGCCAGCATATTCTCATCAATATCAGCGACTGATATTTCACCGCGTTCAACACGCTCGGCAAGCTGCCGCGCCGACTGTGCTATATCCCACTGACCGCCGTAGTCCAGAGCAATATTCAAATGGGTACGCCGGTTCCCGCGGGTAGATTGCTCGGCGTAATCCATTTTTTTCAACAAGGTGGCAGATAGACGGTCGCGGCGCCCGATAAAACGCAGCCGCACCTGGTCTTCGTTCAGCTTTTTGATTTCACTATCGAGGTAACTAGAGAAAAGCTTCATCAACGCGTTGACTTCGGCCGATGGGCGCTTCCAATTTTCACTGCTAAAGGCAAACAACGTCACAATGCCGACGCCGGCCTTCTGGAATTCATCCAGTACACCGCGAATAACCTCTACACCCGCACGATGCCCGGCGTAGGGCTTCTTCTGGTGAAGCTTTGCCCAGCGGTTATTGCCGTCCATGATGATGGCAACATGACGGGGTACGGCCTGCTCTGCAGTGTACTGCTCAGAACTCATTTCGCCTGATACTCTTATATTTCCATCAGGTCTTTTTCTTTCTCAGCCAGCTCGCGGTCGATTTCTGCTATGAATTTATCCGTCAGCTTCTGAACGTCGTCTGCAGCTTTGCGTTCTTCATCCTCGCTGATGTCCTTTTCCTTCAGCAGCTCTTTAAAGTCTGCCATCGCATCACGGCGAATATTGCGCACAGAGATACGCGCATTTTCCGCTTCCTGACGCGCCTGCTTAATGTAGCCCTTACGCGTCTCTTCCGTCAGAGGTGGCATGGGGATGCGAATAACGGTGCCAGCGGTGCTGGGGTTCAGGCCCAGGTCAGACTTCATAATGGCCTTTTCAATGACGGGAACAAGCTGTTTCTCCCAAGGCACAACAGACAACGTGCGTGCATCCTCTACATTGACGTTGGCAACCTGGCTTAGCGGGGTTTCTGAACCGTAGTAATCAACGCGAATAGTATCCAGGATGCTCGGATGGGCGCGCCCCGTCCGGATCTTGTTAAAGTTCAATCCGAGCACGTCTACTGACTTACTCATACGCTCTGCGGCGTCTTCCTTAATTTCCTTAATCACTGTTTGTTCTCTCCTGCAGATTCGGTCACCAGGGTACCTTCCTTGCCTCCAACGACAATACTGAGCAAGGCTCCCTTCTGTTCCATTGCAAATACTCGAAGCGGCATACTGTGATCGCGACACAGGCAGATCGCCGTCAGGTCCATCACTTCCAGCTTCTTGTCCAACACCTCGTCATAGCTCAGATGGCTATATTTAACAGCATTGGGGTCTTTCATCGGGTCTGCGCTGTAGACGCCATCAACCTTAGTGGCCTTGAGCACCAGATCGGCCTCCATTTCTATGCCGCGTAGACAGGCCGCAGAATCCGTCGTGAAAAAGGGGTTGCCGGTACCTGCCGCAAAGATAACCACTTCACCGCGCTCAAGCGATCGAATGGCCTTGCGCCGGTCGTAGTGATCTACCACACCGCTCATCGGTATTGCCGACATCACCCGGGATTTAATATTGCTGCGTTCCAAAGCGTCGCGCAACGCCAGACCGTTCATAACCGTCGCCAGCATACCCATATGGTCGCCGGTAACCCGATCGAGTCCGGCCGTACTCAGAGCAGCACCACGAAACAGGTTACCACCGCCAACGACGAGCCCCACCTGCACACCAATTCCTACCAATTGGCCTATTTCCAGCGCCATGCGGTCCAGCACTTTGGGGTCGATTCCAAAGCCCAGCTCGCCCATAAGCGCCTCGCCACTCAGTTTCAACAGAATCCGCTTGTATTTCTTGTCCCGGCCCTGACTGGTCATCACTCTCTTCCAGTGCTTAAAAATATGTGCTTATTGTAATACGAAAATGGGGCCCGAAGGCCCCATTTTTTTAGGATAAATCAGCCTTTTAGCTGAGCGGCCACTTCGGCCGCAAAATCCACTTCCTCTTTCTCAATACCCTCACCCACTTCGAAGCGGACAAAGCCGAGGATTTCAGCTCCAGCACCTTTTAGCAGCTTCCCGACAGTCGTGTCAGGATCTTTCACAAAGGCCTGCTCTGTCAGGCTGTTTTCTGCCAGAAACTTGCGAATGCGGCCTTCGATCATTTTCTCGATGATTTCTGCTGGCTTTCCGCTGTCTTGCGCCTGAGCGGTGTAGATTTCACGCTCCTTTTCGATCTGCTCTGCTGGCATATCTTCAGGTTTGGCAACCGAGGGGTTAACCGCCGCAACATGCATGGCCACATCACGTGCCACCTCAACGTCGCCACCCTTAAGTGCAACGAGTACACCGATGCGGTTGTTGGAGTGCACATAGCTACCCACTGCGCCGCCATCGGCTGCAACAACAGAAACACGGCGCACCGAGATGTTTTCGCCAATTTTCTGAACCAGTGCTTCGCGCGCAGACTCAAGCTCACCCGCCATCAGCTCAGCAACATCAGATTGCTTGCTCTCGAAAGCTTTGTCGACCACCTTGCCCACAAATGCCATAAAGTTGTCGTCGCGAGCCACAAAGTCGGTCTCACTGTTAACTTCCACCAGCACACCGTAAGAACCGTCTTCTGCGACTTTAACCGCAGCAATACCGTCAGCGGCAGTACGACCTGCCTTCTTGGCAGCCTTCATGCCACTGGATTTGCGCAGCTCTTCAATCGCTACGTCAATGCTGCCATCAGCCTCTACCAGCGCCTTTTTACATTCCATCATGCCGAGGCCGGTGCGCTCGCGCAGTTCTTTAACCATGCTTGCAGTTACTGCAGCCATTGGATATTCCTCCGGAAATCGGCCCGGCAGCGCCGGACCTGTTAGTCGATAATTCGGTTGATCAAACGTCCATCTATCAAAAAAGGGGCCGCAGCCCCTTTGGCCGTCAGCGTCTAATTAGCCTTCAGCGCTGTCGTCAGCCGCAACTTCTACAAACTCATCCTTGGCAGAGAGACCTGCCGCATCAGAGCGAGTAGCCGCAATGGCATCGGCAACGGCAGCCGTGTACAGCTTGATCGCGCGGATGGCGTCGTCATTGCCGGGAATTACGTAGTCCACGCCCTCAGGATCGCTATTGGTATCAACGATACCAATAACGGGGATACCCAGTTTGTTGGCTTCTTGAATGGCGATACGCTCATGATCGACATCAATAACGAACAGAGCATCAGGCAAGCCACCCATGTCCTTGATACCACCGATGGAACGCTCAAGCTTTTCCATATCGCGGCGACGCATCAGCGCCTCCTTCTTGGTCAGCTTGTCAAAGGTGCCGTCAGCCTGCTGAGCCTCCAGTTCGCGCAGGCGGCGAATGGATTGGCGAATGGTTTTGTAATTGGTGAGCATGCCACCCAACCAGCGATGGCTGACGTAAGGCATTCCGGCGCGCTGCGCCTGCTCAGCAATGATCTTGCCTGCAGCACGCTTGGTGCCAACAAACAGAATCTTGTTCTTATTGCCAGCCAACTCAACAATTTTGTCGAGGGCAGCATTGAACGCAGGAACAGTGTGCTCCAGGTTGATTATGTGGATTTTATTGCGAGCGCCGAAGATAAAAGGCGCCATTTTGGGGTTCCAGTAGCGGGTTTGGTGTCCGAAGTGAACACCAGCCTGCAGCATTTCGCGCATGCTTACATGTGACATCATAGTTTCCTTATACGGGTTCTTGGCTTCCGCACCTCCCATAAACCAACCAATTTTGGCATTGCCAAATTCAGCACCCAGGTTTACGTGTCGAGACACGGGCGGCGTTAATGTAACCCCCGCCGTACGGGCCTTTCACGCGTTTTCCGGCCAGAGGGGGCCAGACAGCGGGCAAATTGCCTGTCGATGGGGGCGCGTTTTATACCACAAGTCGCCACATACTTAAAGCGCCAACAGCGCAAATCCTCCCTGAGAGGCATCGCGCCTACGCCGAGCATGGTTTACAATGGCGCCCCCGAAATAACGTCCCAGTCACCGATTTGAGAGAAGATCCAAGCCGCCTTATGAATGTAAGTATCAAAACGCCCGACGAGATCCAAAAGATGCGCGTAGCCGGACGACTGGCGGCCGATGTACTGGAAATGATCGAAGAATTCGTCAAACCCGGTGTCACTACCAACGAGCTCAATCGCATTTGCCATGACTACATCGTTGACGTCCAGGGGTGTATCCCGGCACCGCTGAATTACAACGGCTTCCCAAAATCAATCTGTACCTCGGTCAATGAGGTGATCTGTCATGGCATCCCCAACGACAAGGCCTTGAAAAACGGCGACATACTCAATATCGACGTCACCGTGATCAAAGACGGTTGGCACGGCGATACCAACCGGATGTACTTCGTCGGCGACGTACCAGAACATGCTCAACGGCTGTGCCGAGTGACCCAGGAATGCCTGTATCAGGCCATTAGGCTGGTCAAGCCCGGCGCACACCTTAGCGACATTGGAGCTGTGATCGCCAAGCACGCCCACGCCAATCACTACTCAGTGGTCGAAGAATACTGCGGACACGGCATTGGACTGGGCTTTCACGAAGACCCTCAGGTACTGCACTACCCCGGTTACAACGCCCGCAATGACCTCGAACTGAAAGAAGGGATGACCTTTACCATTGAGCCCATGATCAACGCCGGGAAAAAGCACACCAAACTCAATATCAAAGACGGCTGGACGGTTACCACCAAGGATCGCCGCCTGTCCGCGCAGTGGGAGCACACCATGGCCGTGACAGCAGATGGCGTTGAGGTACTGACTGCGCGCAGCCACGAAGACGAATTCAGGAGAAACTGGTCTTGACAGCTCTGTCGGCTCAGGCGGCGGCCATCAGCCAGCCAGCAAAACGCATCGCCGTATTTCGCGAATACCTGCAGGCCAACCGCGAGGAGCTCGACGAGCGCTTTAAGGCAGGCGACGATATTCACGCCATCATCCGCAGTCGCGCTGACATTGTCGATGAAGTGCTGCGCACCGCTTGGAGTCTATACGATTGGAAGTCAGACATTTGCCTGATTGCCGTGGGTGGCTACGGGCGGGGGGAACTACACCCCTACTCAGACATTGACCTGCTTATCCTTCTCGACGACGCCAGCGGCGAAGATTACCGTGACTCTCTCGAATCCTTTATTGCCCTGCTATGGGATCTGAATCTGGCCATTGGCCACAGCGTGCGCAATATTCGCCAGTGCATCAAAGTCGCCAGTGAAGATATCACTGTTGCCACTAATATTATGGAGTCCCGCACAATTGCCGGGAACAAAGCGCTGCTGGATAAACTTCTGGCCCAGACCGGCCCGGACAAAATCTGGCCAAGCCGGGATTTCTTTCGCGCAAAGTGGGATGAACAGATTGAACGGCATCGCAAATTCGCCAACTCTGAATACAATCTCGAACCCAACGTTAAAAGCTGCCTAGGTGGCCTGCGCGACATTCAGATGATTGGCTGGATTGCCAAGCGCCACTACGGCGTAGATTCACTGGCCGAATTGCTCGACCTTGGCTTTCTGCGCGAAGAAGACCTCTCCATTCTGAAGCGCGGTCAGGATTATCTGTGGAAGATCCGCTACGCCCTGCATATGCTTAGCGGTCGCGAAGAAGATCGACTATTGTTTGACCACCAGCGCACCATAGCGCGCATGTTTGGTTACGAAGACGATGATGCAAGGCTCGCCGTTGAGCAGTTTATGCAGCGTTACTACCGGTGGGCGCTGGCGCTGGGCGAATTGAATGACCTGATGATTCAGCACTACGATGAAGCCATTCTGCGCGCCTGTGAAGCCGAAACCATTCTGGAACTGAATCCACGCTTTCGTGTGCGCAACGGCCACATCGAAGTCACCAACAGCAAGGTCTTCAAAAAGACCCCTTCTGCCTTGATGGAAGTCTTTGTATTGATGGCTCAGCATGAAGCCATTGACGGCGTACGAGCCTCAACGATTCGCTTGATACGCGACCACCGCGACCTCATCGATGATGAATTTAGGGCGGACACCCGCAACCGCCGCTTTTTCATCGACATCCTGCGTTCTCGCAACAAGGTCGCACTAACGCTTCGCCGCATGGTGCGCTTTGGCATTTTAGGCAAATACATTCCGGAATTCGGCCAGATAATTGGCCAAATGCAGCATGACCTCTTCCATATTTACTCGGTCGACGCCCATACCATGGAACTGGTGAAGAACCTGCGTCGCTTCAGCTATCCGGATTACGAGGAAAAATTTCCAGTCGCCTCACGTATAGTGCGGCGCATGGAGAAACCCGAGTTACTCTATCTGGCCGGTCTGTTCCACGATATCGGCAAAGGTCGCGGAGGCGATCACTCAACATTGGGCGCTATTGATGCGCGCCGCTTTTGTGAGCAACACAGCCTGTCAAACCGCGACACCAACCTTGTCTGCTGGCTGGTCGAGAAACACTTGCTTATGTCGGCCGTCGCCCAGCGCAAGGACATTTCCGACCCGGAAGTTATTCGCGACTTCGCTCTGGAAGTCGGCGATCAGGTCAGGCTCGATTATATCTACGCACTGACAGTCGCAGACATCAACGCCACCAACCCCACGCTGTGGAACTCCTGGCGGGCATCATTGCTGCGTCAGCTCTACGCCGAAACCAAGCGCGCACTGCGGCGCGGACTGGAAAATGTCATCGACAAAGCCGAATGGGTATCGGAAAGTCAGCGCAGCGCCCTGGCTAGATTGGAAGATCACGGCTTCGAAGAATCTGAAGTCTATTCAATCTGGAAAGATCGCGGTGAAGACTACTTCCTGCGCGAACGCCCGGAAGACATTGTCTGGCACACACGCGCCATCGCCCGCCATCACGATATGCGCAAGCCACTGGTTCTGGTCAAAAAAAGCAGCACCATGGACACCGAAGGGGCAACCCAGATCTTCGTACATACACTCGAGCATGACAATCTCTTCGCTGTTGTTGCTTCAGCCTTGGAACAGCTTGATCTGAATATCGTCGACGCACGCATCTACAGTTCAAACTCGGGCTACTCGCTGGACACTTTTTATGTGCTCGACGCCGACGGCAAGCCAATCGGCGACGATGCGGTGCGCAGTGGCCAGATTGTGGAATTCCTCGGTCAGCACATTGACCAGCCGGACCGCTTCCCGGAATTTATAAGCAAACGAACGCCCAGACAAATGCGCCTCTTTCCTACACCTACGCGCACAACCATGGCAACGGATATCAGCAAAGGTTGTTCGGTACTGGAAGTCATTACACCCGACCGCCCCGGCCTGCTGGCCCGCATTGGACGAATTTTTTACGACTATGACATCAAACTGATGGCCGCAAAAATTGCGACGCTGGGTGAACGGGTGGAAGACGTCTTTTTTATTACAAACAAGAAACAGCAGCCAATCAAAGACCTAGAACTCTGCAAGGCCATTCAGGCCGAAATTTGCAAAGAACTGGATGAACAGGTGTCAGCAGAGCCCCGCTATTCATGAACCCGGATTTACTAAAACTGCAGCCTTATCCCTTCGAAAAACTGCGCGCACTTTTTAATGGGATTGCAACGCCTGCAAAGTCCGCTATAGCGCTGTCGATTGGCGAACCGAAGCATGCTTCGCCGCAATTTGTAATGGATAGACTCGCCAGTGAGTTGCCGCGCCTTGCAAACTACCCCAGCACTAAGGGACTGCCTGAACTTCGCGAGGCTATTGCCACCTGGGCAGTGCGCCGCTTCCAGCTTCAAGGCCTGGATGCGGAGGCACAGGTTTTACCTGTAAATGGAACACGTGAAGCACTGTTTGCTTTCGCCCAAGCGGTTATCGACCGCGCTGAACAGCCGCTGGGGCGCCCGCCTCTCGTGGTTAGCCCCAACCCCTTCTATCAAATCTATGAGGGCGCAGCGCTGCTGGCAGGCGCAGAACCTCTATTTATTCCCTGCAATGAACACAATGGTTTTCTGCCGGACTTTGACAGCGTCTCAGACGAACAGTGGCAACGCTGCCAGTTACTGTTTTTGTGCACACCGGGCAACCCAACCGGCGCCACCCTGTCGATTGAGCAGTTACAGAATCTGATTAACCTTGCCAATGAACACAATTTTGTTATCGCCAGCGACGAATGCTACTCGGAAATCTACCTGGATGAAGCCAAGCCACCCGCCGGTCTGTTGCAAGCTGCAGCAGCGATGGGCCGCCACGACTACAATCGCTGTGTGGTATTCCACTCACTGTCTAAGCGCTCCAATCTTCCCGGATTACGCTCGGGTTTTGTAGCTGGAGATGCCGATATACTCGCTGGCTTTTTTCAATACCGTACCTATCACGGCTGCGCGATGCCAGTACAGCATCAATTGGCCAGCGCGGTCGCCTGGGCCGATGAAAGCCATGTGCAGGAGAACCGCCGCCTCTACCGTGAAAAGTTTTCCGCCGTGATCCGAGAGCTATCGCCGGTACTGGACTTGCAGCAACCCGATGGCGCTTTTTACCTCTGGCCCCAAACCCCTATTGACGACCAGAGCTTTGCCAAAGGTCTCTACGCCAGCGAACATGTGACCGTGCTGCCCGGCAGCTACTTGAGCCGTGAAATCGCAGGACACAATCCGGGAACTAATAGAGTACGGATGGCCCTCGTCGCTGAAACCGGAGAATGCATCGAAGCCGCCCAGCGCATCCGGCAGTACATACAGAGTTTGTAACATGCTTAAAAAAGAACGCGCCGCGCTAATCCTATCGCGTTTGCAGGAATTGTACCCGCAACCACCCATACCGCTCGATCACAAAGATCCCTACACCCTACTGGTCGCCGTATTACTGTCGGCCCAGTGTACCGACGAACGCGTCAATCAGGTCACACCTGCACTATTTGCACTCGCTGACAACCCTCACGATATGGCGCAGCGGAGTGTGGACGAAATTCGCGCTATCATCCGGCCCTGTGGCCTGTCCCCACAAAAATCCAAGGCCATAAAACGGCTGTCGGAAATCTTGGTTGAGCAATACGACGGCGAGGTACCCGCTGACATCGATGCCTTGGAAACTCTGCCCGGTGTAGGTCACAAAACGGCCAGCGTGGTCATGTCTCAAGCCTTTGGCGTACCCGCATTTCCGGTGGACACCCATATTCATCGCTTGGCTCAGCGCTGGGGTCTGACCAAAGGAAAAAGTGTTACCCAGACAGAACGGGACCTGAAAGCGCTCTTCCCCCGGGAGCACTGGAATGCGCTGCACCT
>JBFKDP010000055.1:0-15647 GCA_041619575.1 Litorivivens sp. | reverse complement strand
GGTTTATCTGGACTCTTACAACAGCCGCCTAATGGACATCTTTGCGGTGGCACTGCTGGTTTTGGTTGGCATCTATGCACTGATTAAAATCTGGGGGCTCGACAGCCTGCTGGAAACCACCGGTATCTTTGGGCTTATTTTTGCGTTTCTCGCGCTGACTAATCAAATTTGGGCACCGGATATCTACTACGGCATGGTCATTCTAAATTCGGACATGATGTCTGACGGCGATACCATCCGGCTGGAGAATGACAAGAACGTTTACATTATCAACAAAGTAACCTTCATTTACACGATTTTGCTGAATATTCAGAATAACCACCGCTCCTTGATCCGCAACAGCCGGCTTATCAACCTCACAGTCGAAAATCTGACCAAACGCGCCTCGGTTGACGGCTTGCGAGAAGCCCTGCACTACAACATTGGCTACCCCGATATGCACGGCCACAATCACGAACAGCGCGAACTGGAAATGCAAAAATCCAAACGGCGGATCGATGCTATGTTTTCAACAGTCGCGGAAAAGCTGAAAGTTGAAGACAGCAATAAACTCAATACCAATTGCGCGCCGGAGTGGGCCCTAACCAGCGCTGGCGACTACGCCTTGCAATACAGTTTCTGGTATTACCTGGAGCCCCTTCCCAACACCAAGGTTACTCGCAATATCCGCCAACACCTACTGAGCACCAGATTTATGATTAACCAACTCATTTTCGAGCAATCCCTCATTGACGGTATCGACCTGTCCACACCCATACTAGTGACACAGTCTGAAAAGCCGGCGCGCAAAGCCCTGCCCGGCGGGCACGGTTAACCGTGCCCTAGGGGGAAACACAGGGCAGTGGTAAGAGTCGAGCTTAGAGGCTAAGGACCGACTTGAGTACTGCAACAATAAGTGCCGGCATCAGCAAAAACACCAAGGCCAAGACCAGAGTCAGCAACTGCAGCATGCGCCCTCGCCGAATAGCGGACTGACCTTCCAACACCACCGTATCGCGCAGTATTTTACTGCCCACTAGAGGGAATCGACCTTCTCGTACAATGCGCCTGCCAACACGCCACTGGTAGTAGCAAGCAAACAGCAAGGGCAAGCTCATCAGGTAAAGCACGGTGGTCATCAGCGGCAAGGCACCGCCAAGTGCATCAACATCAAGGCCCTGAAGATAAGCCTCCAGGTGATCAAGCAATAAAAACGTCGGCAGCGCCAATACCAGCAGCCACAACAAAGTCCGCTTTTGCTGTGACGGGTCCGCTCTATCTATCTTCACTGGTTTGCCTGCGCAATGGTCTATCAACCAGTAAGGATAGCAGAGTCCTCGCGCAATTCCCGCCTTGCCATCGCCTCCCAAAGGAAGGGAAACCCGTTGCCATCAATCATATCGCCCAAGGCCTCCGCCACATCCTCCGGCATAGCCTTGTTGCCCCCCAAGGCTTCAACCTCATAAGCCGTGCGACTGCGCCATTCTAGAGTTGCCGCACGCAAGTAGGCTTGAGAAATACTGTCGGCAACAACAAGCACCCCGTGGTTCGCCAATAAGGCCCACTTTGCCTCGCCCAGCATCGCTGCACAGCGAGCGCCTTCGCTGCTTTCATTTACCGTCGCATTGTATTCATCCATAAATTTGAGCTCACCGGAGACCTGTGCAGAGGTCTGGTCGTAAATTGGCGGCACTCTGCCCGCATTGGCCCATATCGTGCTATAGCGCGCGTGATTATGAATTATGACTTTCACATCCGGCCGGCGGGCGTGAATCTCCGTGTGCAGATTGATTGCCGGGGTAACATTCCAGCCACCTTCGATCACCTTTCCGTCACTGTCGAGGCGCAGAATGTCGTCTTCAACCAGCTCATCCCAAGCCAGCTCCCAGGGATTAACCAGCATTGTCCCGTCGTCCTGTAGGTAGCTGATGTGACCAGCGATATGGTCGTTATAGCCTTCCTTGAAAAGCACCCGGCACAACAGGGCCAACTCGGCCTGAGGGGAAAGAGGCGGCAACAGGGGGCGCTTACGGGCCACGGGGGCAAGTTGTTTCATTAGTTCAGTGTTCATTTCTACCTCTTTTGCGATATTGGGAGACGCTTGATGGAAGACAGGAAACGCAGAAAAAATCTGTCAGACTTGTCGTCCAGCGCTGAGTCGTTGCTCACTGCACCGGTTCGCCCAGCACTCGATCGCCCAGAATTGTCGTGCGATGAATCAATCGCTTCGCGCCCGGTTTGACGCCCGGCGCAGAGTGCATGTAGCGCCAATTATCCCAAAGAATCATATCGCCCGCCTGCCACTGGTGTTGATAGGCAAACTCGGGGCGCATTACGTGTTCAACCAATTGTTTGAGCAGGGCATCGCCTTCTGCTTTGGGCAGACCTTCGATACCCTCGAGAAACATGGGGCAGACATTCAAAATCTTGCGGCCGGTTTCCGGGTGTGTCAGCGCCAGGGGGTAGCGCGAGTCAGGAAAATCCGGAAACCCAACATCTGAGGGCTTATCTGGCGCGCCAGGACCTGCCACATAGGTCGACGTATCAAAGAAGGGCATCTTGTAAAGGTTAACTTCAAAGCGGTAGATGACATGCAGGTCGGCAATACGACGCTTTGTATCCTCGCTAAGGGCATCATAGGCTGCGGCCTGGTCGGCATACCCCGTCTGCCCGTCCTGCTCCGGCAAATGTACCGCACGCAGGATCGCGCCGCGGTTGGGTTTGCCAGTATATATCAGATCCTTGTGCCAGCCGAGCCGGCCCACCCACTCTTCGCCATCCCAGACCGAGACCGGATTGGTGCGGTTATCTTCGCTGTTTAACTCCATCAACTCCGGATAGTCCCCACTGCGAATGGTTTTCAGCGGATGCGCTTCAAGTTCGCCAAACAGGCGACTGAAACGGATCTGGTTTTCCGGGTTGGCGTTGTCGCCGCGAATCAGCAGCAAACCGTGGTCTAGCCACAGCTGATAAAGCTCATCGCGCTGGCTGGCGCCCGGCTCCTGCGCAAAATCGAAACCTTCGACCAATGCCCCGAGTTGCTCACAAAGCTTGCGATGTTTAATCATGATTATGATGCCTCCCGAGGCTCAAATACCGGCGCGATAAAGGCCGCCCCCTGCAAAGGTTCTAACCTGCGAAAAGCCACCTGGAGGGGCATATCACATTCCGGGCTCTGCCCCTTCGGCAAAAACAGCTGCGTGACCAACTGCACGTCGGGCGCGTCATCCGGAATGACAATCGCGGGGGTGTAGGGCACATCGAAGGCGCCGTTGATCTGGCGCCGTACCACCGTCCACGAGAGCAAGCGCGCTCTACCCTCAAGCGATCGCCACACCAGTTCGCCGCTGCATATAGGGCAGCTCTCCTGCGGATACCAGATATCTTTAGCGCAGCGCTCGCAACAGGATACTTGCAGTTGTCCACGCTCGGCTGCAGCCCAAAAAGGGGCTGTCAGCGTGTTTGAATTTTCCGGCGTTATCATGCTTTCCCCTATAGTCCTTTTCGCAAAATCAACGTCGATCCTTCGTCCGCGGTAAAACCTGCATAGGCCGCCAGTTTTGCATCCTTCACTTGATTCTGCGCCGTTCCACGCAATTGCCTCACCAACTCAATCACGTGAGCGATACCGAGAACATAAGCGTGCGAAAGTAAACCGCCATGGGTATTGCAGGGTATGCCACCCTCACTGCGTGGACGCTCAAAGTGCAAGCGCCCGTTCTGCACAAAATCACCGCCCTCACCTTTCTTGCAAAAACCCATGTCTTCAATTTGCATGAGCGCGGTGATGGAAAAGCAATCGTAGACCGCAATCACATCCAGCTCCTGAACGTGCCGGTCTGCCATGGCAAATGCCCAGGGCGCAGCAAAGGTCTGGGGCGTGGCAGTAATATTTTTCTGCTGACTGATATAGGGAGCACCGTTAATCCGACCACGGCCGACACCTTCGGCGACCACCGGAACGTGAGGACCATCGGCAGCCCGCTCAGCTGCGCACATGACAAAAGCCCCTGCACCATCAGAAATCAGACAGCAGTCTTCTACCCTGAACGGGTCCGCCAACATGGGTCTATCGAGGTAATCCTCGAGCGTCATCCTGCGCTCTCGCATAACGGCACCACTGTGAGTATTGGCATGGCGCCTGAAACTCAGAGGCACTTGCGCCAGTTGCTCCGGGGTAGTGCCAAATTCGTGCATATGTCGGTGTGCGAAGGTGGCGAAATACAGTGGCTGCGGAAACCAGCCATAGGGTAACTCAAAGGCCGCCTTCATGGGCTCGCTGGCGTGCCAGTCGCCCGGACTTCCCGAGCCAGACTTTCTCGCCGTCGCCCAGTCCACCGAGAAAACATTAACGATGTTCGACGCCTGCTTTGCCCGTATAGCCTGAGCCGCCGTGTGCGCACAGGTTGCGCCCCAGATCATGGCGCCACCTTCCAGGCTGAACCAGATATCCCCGGAGGTGCCAAAATGCTCCCGATAATCCTCTGGCGTCAGCTGACCCGCGATGCCCATACTGACCATCAAACCGTCAATATCTTCAGGCTTCAGCCCTGCGTCAGCGATAGCAGCCGCCACGGCCTCGAGTGCCATTGCCTTGGCCGTGCGCCCGGAAGCCCCGGTGTATTCGGTTTCCCCGATACCGACTATGGCAACTTCGTCGCGTACGTCTTCAAGCTCGACCGCATAACCCCAGTCAAAGCTGCCCGCACGCTGTTTGAGTTGGTTGATTGATTGCGTCACGTCACGTTTCCTTATCGCTCAACGACAAACCCGGCCGCTTTCGCATCCCAGGTGGCCTCGCTGATGCCACGCTCGCGCAGCAAATTTTTCTGGACTTTTTGCGTCGGCGTCATGGGTAAAGTATCAACAACCTCAATGTAACGCGGCACAAAAAAGTAAGGCGCATTGTCATTAATAAAGCGCGCCAGTGATTCGGGCGACAAGGACGCTCCCTGACGAGGAATGACAGCCAACATAATTTCATGCTCTGACTCGAGCTCTGCCGATTTAATGCCGTAGGCGGCCGCAGATTCCACATCTGGATGATTGCGAGCTACCGCCTCTATAGCCACTGAAGAAACACTGCGCCCCTTATATCGGATCAGATCTTTTTTACGGTCCACAAAGTAGTAGTGCCCCGCTTCATCTTGCTTGAGCAGGTCTCCGGTGTGATACCAGCCATTTTGGAAGGCCTGCCGATTGGCCTCTTCGTTATTAAAGTAGCCGTTAAACAGTACGTGGGGCGCCTTTTCCTTTATGCAGACTTCGCCGGATTCTCCCTCCGCTACCGGCTGACCCGCTTCATCAAGCAGCGCCACTTCAATATCAGCGGCTGGTTCACCCAGAGAATTCGGAGGCCATTCGGTCACACCATCATCAAAGCGACGCATCAACAGCATAATTTCGCTCTGACCAAATCCCTGATGTATCGCGCTGATACCGAAGCGTTTTTTAAAGGGTTCTCGAATCGCATCCGGCATGGGAACCATCTGCGCAGAACGGACCGCATGATTGCGATCTTGTTCAGATTCCGGCGCAGCCCACAAAAACATATGCATAGCCCCCAGCGTGAACACATGCGTCGCCTCGTAATAGCGAACACGCTCCCAAAAGGTACTCGCTGAAAATGCGGTATCCATCGCACAGGTGGTGCCGGTCACCAGCGCCGGGTACACACCCGTCACCCAAGCCGCCGAGTTATAGAGTGGCAGACAATTGTAGGCAACATCGCCTGCTCGCACGCCCCCCATCTCCCCCGCGCTCAGGGCGCTACGAATCCAGGCATTATGGCTCTGCATCACACCCTTGGACTTACCAGTCGTACCCGAGGTCCACATTATGGAAGCAGTGTCACCATACTCCAGGTCTTCAGCGGTAAACCCACTCGCATCTTGGGGGAGCGATGCAAAAGCAAACCGGTCGGCAGACTCCGACTCCACATCCCCTAAAATGCAGACTGGCAACCCACAACCTATTTCATCCAGCCGAGCCAGATAATCGCTGCCGCAGACAATCAGAACCGGGTCGCTGTCACTGATCGTGTCTGCCAACCAGGCACCACGATAGTCGGTGTTAATCGGTATCCAGTGCGCTCCAATCAAGTTTGCTGCAAACGACAGCAAGACAAACTCGGGACTGCTGCCCATATAAATACAGATTCGGTCACCTTTACCGATACCGCGCTTTGTGAGCCCTTGGGCCAGTTCGCTGGCCTGCCGATAGGCCTCGGCATAGCTGATCCGGCGCTCTTCCGCTGCGAGGAAAACGGTGTCTGGTTTGTCTATGGCATGGTGCGCAAGAATTTTGCCCAACAGGCGGTTACGGTTATCGCTGTAGTCCACCTGCAACATTAAACTGCCTCCGTGTAGAACTGTTTGGCCCACTTGCGATAACGGGCAATGGGGCCATCGCCATCACACAACTGCGGATTTGGTTCATATCGCTTGTTTTCCCAGATAAACATATCGTCGGTTAACTGACGGTTCACTTCCTTGTTAAAGGCAGCACCAATACGATCAATCTTGGGGTCTCGCTCAGGGTTCTTGTAGGAAACGTGGAAATACTGGATTACAGTTTCATCATCCACTGGCACGTTGGTGGTCAGCATGCAAACCTCTATCAGTGTCTGATAGCGCACTTCCGCCCAGCCAAAACCAACACTGGTAGACTTCAGTGTCCCTTGGACCGGTCCACCCGAGCTGGGAAAAGTCTGGGTACTTTCCATGATCATGAACTGATCGCGAAACTCGAAATTCCCGTACTCGGCTTCACCGGGGTGGCCGTGAACCGTCATAAAGTGAGCACCATCGGCGGTGTTCTCACCCATTTCCTGTATACAGGTTTTGATATGGTGAGCGGTACTGATGGGTTCGACATAGTCACTATTATCGAGCTCGGGAACAAATGGCAGCTCATAGAGCGGTGCTTCGCCATCGGGGTGATACCAGGCCATGACGATCCCGTGCCTCAATGCCAGCGGATAGGTCCTAACACAAGCTTTTTCGTTCAGCCGTTTTGCATAGGGGATCTCTATCACTTTGCCCGCACCATTAAATACCCAATGATGGAAGGGGCACTTGATGCCTTCGCCCTGAACTTCACCACCAGCGCCAAAATTCGCGCCGAGGTGGGGGCAATAGGCATCTTGCAGGTGCAATTGCCCGGATTCGCTACGCCACAACACCAAGTCTCGCCCAAAATAGCGTACAGGTTTGATTTCTCCCACAGCCACTTCATCGTCAAAGGCAACATGAAACCAGCCGTAGGGAATCGGAAAGGGGAAGCGTTTTTCACGTGCAAGCAGCTGGGTCATAGGGACTCCGGAGTTTTACTGACATTACTGTCAGTCAAGAGTAAGTTCTGCTAACATAACTGTCAATGAATCTTCGGTAATGATTGATGAGCACGAACAACAAGCGCGAACGACAAAAAGCTGAAACGCGCCAGTCTATTCTCGACGGGGCGATAGAGTGTTTTGCCACATTGGGCTTTGACGGCACTAATTTTCGTGAGATTACCCAGCGCTGTGGCGCCGACCGACCCTTGATTCTCTACCACTTCAAGAACAAGGAGAACCTCTGGAAGGCAGCTGTGGAGCTTGTCGAGCAGCGGTTTACACGGCAATTTGAGCACAACTACCAGCCCGAGCAGCAAGTGCTGAATAGCGACCGCGAACGCATCGCCTACCTGATGGACAGCTTTATTGATGCGCTGATTACCGTGCCTGCCTATGGCCAGATTCTGCTGAGAGAGGGCTGTAGTGAGGGACCCCGCATGGAATGGTTGGCGCGACACTTTGCGCCCACCGCCGCGCTCGAAATTGAGCTCGACAACCCTGAGGTCATACGTCGGGTACAAAAAACCGTCTTACGCGATATCCTGGCCAGTGTACTCGTTTCATTTGTCGCCCTGGGCCCGCTGATGGACCGCTCTCTGGCCCTCGTTACCGGCAAAACTGCTGCCGGTATTCACCCCCTGAAACCCGCCGCCAAACAGGCATTTATCGATTATTTACTGGCGATGGTGTTTAGCGAAAGCTGACCGGGCGCCAGCAGCTCCACGCCATTAGTAAATAGATATTTTTATTTTGGTATATATATGTTTACTATATGCACAAGTTGCCGCTTCGCACCTGACCGCGAAGCTTGGCTCATGCTGGCTAATGGACGCAAATGGGGTTTGACATGTTTTTTAGCAGTTACAACTGGCAAGCGACACTGATTCTAATTGCCACCCTTGCTATCGTATCCTTCATTGGCAATGCGCTGATTGCAAAAATTCGCGCCTTTGATGGAATGCGGGACATCAACCGCGAGCAGGACAGATTAAAAAAGGCCAAGGACAAGTATCCACCCATCATTAAGGCAACCCGCAAGATTGGCGGCATTACCAACCTCGTGTTTTATCTCGCCGTAGTGCCCTTTATCGTTACAACATCCAACCAGGCACTCTGGAAAATCCTAGTGGATATTGTAGCCATCTTGATGGTCTACGACTTTTTTTACTACCTGACCCATCGCTACCTATTCCACGGCAATGGCTATTTCCGCAAAGTACACGGCTTGCATCATCAGGCACGCAACCCAACCCATATTGATGCCTTTTATGTTCACCCACTCGAAACCTTTATCGGCATATCACTCTTTATGGGGTCCGCTGCGCTACTGGGTATTTTTATTGGGCCATTCCATGTAACTACGCTAGCTGTCACCGTTCTGGTATTTCAGAATCTGAACGTCATCAATCACTGTCACATTCGCATGGACCATTTTCCCGGCCGGTTACTGAGCTATATTTCGGTCAAGCACGCCAATCATCACAAGGATATGCAGCAGGGCAACTATGCGACTATTACCCTGCTTTACGACAAGCTGTTTCGCACCTTGGTGTGATCCGCAAGCTTAGAACATGGCAGGCCATTGGGCCTGCGGCCTATTGGTCATGCTTTACCCATATCAGCTCATCGGTATTAAAACCGTGAGCTTCTGCCCTGCGCATAAATTCATCTATCACGTCTGGCGCGAGGCTCGATTTACGCGACATCAACCAAAGGTAGGAGGTATCGGGGCCGGCAACAAAGGCGTAGTCATAATTTATCTTGTCTAGGCCGAACACAACGTATGACGCATAAAACGGACCGAAAAAAGAAACTTTTAAATAACCCTGATCAGGATCATCTACAAATTTCGCCTTGCCCTTTGCCTCTTTCCATTCATTTTTTTCCGGGAGATAGCCTCGGTTCAGTACCGCAACAGTGCCATTTTTCTGGATGGTGTACTCTGCACTAACTTGTTCCATCCCTCGCTCGAAGGAATGGTCCAGACGCGCAATTTCAAACCACTTGCCCTGATACTTTTCCAACTCAAAGCCCGACACTGGGGCAACGCCTTCCGGCATCCCCAAGCAACCCGTCAGCAGCGAGACCGCCGCAAGCAAACCCAACTTTTTCATTTTTGAAACCCTCTGTTCTTATCTTTGAAACCCACTTTAGCTTATAGTCCGGTGCGAACACGGGAAACGGCGGCCCGCACATTGCAGCCGCCACATCGCGGGCATCACATCCGGTGCAGAGCACATACCTTGTTGCCTGCCGGGTCGCGCAGATAGGCAAGGTACAGGGTCATACCGCCGCCTTCGCGGACACCGGGTGGATCCTCGCAGGTAGTACCGCCATTCTCCAGTCCCGCCGCATGCCAGGCGTCTGCCGCCTCCGGACTGGCGGCGGCAAAGCCGACCGTGCTGCCGTTACCGTGACTGGCTGGTTCACCATTGATAGGTTTGGTAATGGCAAAAATGCCCGCACTCGTAAAATAGAAACACCGCCCTCGCTCGTCAATAACACCGGGCTCATGGCCCAAGGCTCCCAGGATTGCGTCGTAAAACGTCTTCGATTCCTGTATATCATTAGCGCCAATCATTATATGGCTGAACATGCAGCAGCTCCTTTATCGTTAGATTCAATCACTCACCGCGGGTACAAGCTCGCGGCCAGAACAGACTATATCGGAGCGCAGAGAACAACAAGCGTCCTGCCAAGGGTCGCAGACTGGCGCAATTTCCGTCACGTCCTACACTCTAGAGGACGCAATGCCAAACGCTGAAGTTTGACCTTACAGGCAGCGTAACTCTCCGATGACAATGAGGCTTAACCCATGACCATGATGCAGGAATTCAAAGCCTTCGCGATGAAAGGTAATGTTGTTGATCTAGCCGTCGGTATTATTATCGGCGCCGCTTTCGGGAAAATCGTCAGCGCACTGGTCTCTGGGGTCATCATGCCGCCCATTGGCGTATTGCTGGGCGGTGTCGATTTTGGCGATCTCGCCATCGTTATCAAAGAGGCAACGGCCAGTCAGCCCGCGGTGCAAATCAGCTATGGCAAGTTTATCCAAACGCTGATTGACTTCATTATCATTGCCTTTGCCATTTTCATGCTGGTGCGAGGCATTAACAGCATGAAAGCTAAAGAAGAGGCCGCACCAAAGCCACCACTAAAACCCAGCGCTGAAGCACTACTACTCACTGAAATACGCGACCTCCTGCAAGCACAGAGCCGTCAGGAACAATAAGCCTATGCGTGACAGCGTGCTCTCACCACTCTTGCACCGCGCCTGATTCGACGACATGGCCTGCTGCGACTCGATTCGTAAGCACAATGACTTCCTCTGCTGGCAAGGAAAAAACACTGCTCAGCGCTCTGGCCAAGCCCAACTGTAAAGCAGCAACCTCCGCCTTTGACCAGAGAGTTGGCAAATACAGTTCTGCCATCGCACTGTAGTGATGCCCCGCCATCTGGTCGACAGAAACAAGCGTGATTGTCATCTCGTCGCTCGCTATTCCCGCATCGTCAGACCACAGCTCGATCAGGGTCGACAGGTCTTCAGGTGTATAGCGCAGAGATGATTTAAGACGACAATGAGCAATAGGCATAGGCTTGAACTCATTCCTGAGCATTGAAATAAAATCCGGCACAAAGCGCTAGCATTCATACAACTCGATTGGCAATTTATCCGGATCAGCAAAAAATGTAAATTTCCGACCTGTGTACTCGTCCGTTCGGATAGTTTCCACCTCAAGCCCATGTGCGCTCATATAGGCAGCCGCCTCATCCACACTATCGACAGCGAATGCCAGATGCCTCAAGCCTTGGGCCTCAGGGTAACTCGGCCTTGGGGGCGCTCCCGGCATTGAGAATAACTCTAGTTGACTGCCATCCGGTAAACCCAGATCCAACTTATAAGAATTGCGCTCAGGGCGATAGTTTTCAGCGATGGCACGCAAACCCAATATCTGGGTATAAAAGTGCTTAGAGCGCTGATAGTCGCTACAGATAATGGCAACGTGGTGAATGGACTTCAGCATAGGCATTCTCTCAACGGGCTGTCACCACAGCATAGTGCTTTGCCAGACCGACAGCTACCTGCAGCTTTCTGCTTGAAGATGCTGAGTTCACAAGTAAATTAGCGTATAAAGCACCTATGAAAATACCCAAACGTTTAGTCCCCCTGCTGGAAGACGGTCTTATCGACGAGGTTCAGCGCCAATTGCTCAGCGGCAAGGAAGCCACTGTCTACGTTGTCAGAAGTGGCTCGGACATACGCTGCGCTAAAGTGTATAAAGACGTAGCCCAACGCAGCTTCAAGCAGGCTGTTGAATACCGGGAAGGCCGCAAAGACCGGAATAGTCGCCGCTCGCGGGCTATGGAACGCGGCTCAAAGTTTGGCCGCCGCCAGCTCGAAGAAAGCTGGCACAACGCCGAGGTTAACGCGCTCTACAAACTGGCAGCCGCGGATATTCGTGTGCCCACCCCCTACGGCTGCTTTGACGGTGTATTGCTGATGGAGTTGGTTACCGATGCAGACGGTTACGTTGCGCCACGGTTAAACGACATTGAACTGACTCAGGCCGAAGCCCGCGAAGGGCACGCACTGATGATGGAGTACGCCGTCAAGATGCTCTGCGCCGGGCTCGTACACGGCGACCTCTCCGAATTTAATGTCCTGCAGGACGAGCACGGCCCCGTCATTATCGATCTGCCACAGGCAGTCGACGCTGCGGCCAATAATCATGCCAAAGAACTGTTTATGCGCGACGTCAACAATATGACGACTTACTATGGCCAGTATCTGCCGGAATTGTTGAAAACGGACTACGCCAATGAAATCTGGGCACTCTACGAGTCGGGCGAGCTAAGCCCGTCTAGTGCACTGACTGGCTACTTCGAACAGCCTACGGTGGCCGCCGATGTCGATGGCGTATTAAGTGAAATCGCGGCTGCATTCGACGAGGAGCAGGAACGGCTACAACGTATTCAGGAAGCCAACGAAAACTAACTCGTCGGGCAGCATGGGCGCCTCAGGTAATCTTGCGAACCCTGAAGCGCCGCCCCTTCATAGTATCCTGCGACAATTTTTCAATCGCGCGGTTTGCGCTGCGCCGCGCCACCGCGAGATAGCTGCGGTTATCCGAAATTTGAATTTTACCCACAGCCTTACCTTCAATACCGCCAGCGCCGGTTAAGGCGCCCAAAATATCCCCGGGGCGCAACTTCTGCTTCTTGCCCCCGTCGATCTGCAGGGTGACCATAGGAGGCTGAGGCGGCTCCGATTTCAGCACACCACGCCCCGGTAAAGGTAGTGCATCCATGATTGGGTCGACGCTTATCTTGAGTGCAGCCACTTTATGGGCTTCACGTGCACTGAACAAGGTCAACGCTAAACCCGTACTACCAGCCCGCCCCGTCCGACCGACCCGATGGGTATGAACTTCCGGATCATGCGCTACCTGGTAATTGATCACCGCGGCTATATCGTCAATATCCAAACCTCGCGCCGCCACATCCGTTGCAACCAACACGGAAACACTCTTGTTGGCAAAGCGCACCAGCATTTCATCACGGTCACGCTGCTCGAGATCGCCGTGCAGGGCGAGTACACTGAACCCCCAGCCCTTTAACTGCTCATGCACCTCGCGAACTTCCTGACGCGTATTGCAAAAGACCACCGCCGATTCAGGCTGAAATTCCAGTAACAAAAGGCGTAGCGCATTGCGACGCTCTTCATTACTTTCAACCTTGTAAAAATGTTCGGGTATGGTGCCCTCGTCATGACTGGAATCGACCTTCACCATTACCGGGCTATTTAGCACACGCTTGGCAATACCCTGAATGGCATCGGGGTATGTGGCGCTAAACAGAAGGGTCTGGCGCTGCTTGGGAAGCTGGGCGATGATTTTATCGAGCGTTTCCTCAAAACCCATATCCAGCATACGATCGGCTTCGTCGAGGACAAAACAGGAGATGTCCTGCGTTTTCAGAGAACCTTTACGCAGGTGTTCTTCAACGCGCCCGGGAGTGCCTACCACAATATGGGCACCGTGTTCGAGGGAGCCCAATTGCGGACCAAACGGTGTACCACCGCAAAGTGTCAGCACCTTGATATTGTGAATCGCCCGCGCCAGCTTACGAATTTCCGCAGCAACCTGATCGGCCAATTCTCGCGTTGGGCAGAGCACCAGCGACTGCACCCGAAAGCGTTTGACCTCCAGACGGTTGAGTAGTCCCAAGCCAAATGCGGCAGTCTTACCGGAACCTGTCTTTGCCTGAGCAATAACGTCACTACCCGCCACAATTGGCGGCAGACTTTTGGCCTGAATGGGCGTCATTGAGGTGTAGGCCATGGATGTCAGATTTTCGACCAGGGCGGGTTTCAGGCCCAACGAGGAAAAGTGGGTATCGCTCATTTGACTATCTCCGTAGAAACGGCGGAACGGGTCGAAGCTGAATGTTCTGTAAACACTGATTCATCCTGAAGGGGCTGCTAGGCCATCGAAAGCGGCAAGAAGGGAGTTTCATACCATGTGCTCAACGCGCGACAGGACTAGCGCTAACATCAGGGTTAGCGGCATAGCGCGCCTGGCGCCATCTGCTGAGAATGTTTGCAGTATACCTTAAATCGCTATCCCAGCCTCGAAATTGGACGACAAAACATTAATCGCCGTCGCGAGTCACTAACCCACTCTTGATCTGACACTCCCTTCTCCTTTTAAAACGCCGTGACCCTAATTGAGCCTTTCGGGTACACTGCCGTAAAGCCGCGCGGCCTTTCAGGCCCAAACAGCAGCCGAGGAGGTGCTCACTATGAAAGCCGCTGTAGAGACAAGTTGCGAACAGGACCGGCTGGATGTACTGGAAAGCCTTTCGGCGGTGTATTCGCCAGCCGAAAAGCGCTTTGATGAAATTACCCGTATGGCGCGGACCGTGTTCGACGTACCGGTAGCACTGGTCAGTCTGGTTGCCAAAGACCGGCAGTGGTTTAAATCAACCCAAGGACTGGACGCGGCTGAAACGCCACGTAAAGTTTCCTTCTGCGGACACGCCATTCAACAGGCTGACGCTTTTATTGTGGAAGATGCCAGCCAGCACCCTTGGTTTGCCGACAACCCGCTGGTCACCGATGAGCCCAATATCCGCTTCTACGCGGGCCAACCGCTGGAGGTCAAAGGTCAACGCATTGGCACGCTGTGCCTGCTCGATTCCAAGCCACGACAACTTACGCCCGAACAAATTCGAAAACTGAAGGTGTTCGCCGAGTTTGTAGAGGAAGAAATCACACTGGCCGTACTGAGCAAAGGACAGCAAGAACTGCTGAAAAAGCTAACTGAAGCACAGCGCAGCGCATTGATCGACCCACCAACGCAAATGTGGAATCGCAGCGGTATAGAGCAGGTGATGCTGCATGAATTTAAGTTGGCGGGCATTGAAAACCGTGCGCTGGTGCTAGCCATGTTTGAACTCGACGGCCCCGAAACTATTGCACATTCACATGGTGAGCAAGTTGCCAGCAGAGTTACCGCAAAGATGGCCAGGCGACTGCGCGAAACCGCTGATGCCAGCGACGCGCTGGGTCGCTACGACGCAAATACGCTTTTCGTACTCTACGCCTTTAAAGATCTAGAACACAGTCAGCAAAAAGCAAAAAAACTGCTTACCAGTCTGACTGGCGAGATCGTGGAAGTCGGCGATACATCGTTTACCGTTTCAGCGCGGGCCGCAAGCATGATCGCTTATTCCCCATCTAAACTGAGTGTGGCGAATCTGATTATCCAAACTGACAAAGCACTCGCCCAGGTGCGTCAGGAGCCGGCCGGTTCAATCCATTTTTTTGACCGTCGCCAGGAAGCCAGAGAATAGGCAGTTGTTACAAAAAGAACTTTAATCACTGCCTCTCTTTACAGGACATTTTTCAATCACTCTACTCTATCAGACGATTAACTCAGCATAATCGGCATCTTGCGGATGATGCGTTCGACGACCCAAGACCCGTCCATTTCGATTTCATCTTCAAGGACCTGCGCAGTCTCAGGCAAATAGCGAACAAAGCCCTGAAGCATAGTTTGCATAAAGGCTAATGCTAACTTTCTACCAATACAGCTAAATATTGAGCCGCCAAACACCATGTTATTGGCGCTGGTAAAGCGACGCGAAAAGTCGAGCCTCAACGGGTTTTGCCAATGCAGTGGGTCGAGATTGATACCGGGGAAAAACAGATAAATATTGCTACCCGCCGCGATTTCAAAGTTGCCGATTTGTTTGGCCTCAGTGGCGTGACGAGACATGGACTTCACGTGATTGTCCCTGCGTAAAAATTCGGTGATTGTGTCTTCCGATT
>JBFKDP010000054.1:0-15789 GCA_041619575.1 Litorivivens sp. | reverse complement strand
GGGTGCTCGCGGCGCGGCGCGGCAAGGCTGTAGACCACCAGATCCACCTGTCCTAAGTCGGCCTTGATCTGGGCGATGGCTTTTTCCTTGATAGCATCGGAGAATGCATCGCCATTAATACTCTTGGCATACAGGCCTTCACCTTCGGCGAATTTGTGAAAGGCCGCAGAGTTATACCAGCCAGCCGTTCCCGGCTTTTTCTCAACGCCTTCTTTTTCAAAAAATATTCCCAGTGTCGATGCCCCGCAGCCAAAGGCTGCTGTTATGCGCGAGGCCAGACCGTAACCCGTTGACGCACCGATAACCAAAACACGCTTAGGCCCGCCAGTGATCTCACCCTGGGATTTGACGTAATCTATCTGTTCCCTGACATTGGCTTCGCAGCCCGCCGGATGACTGGTTACACACATAAATCCACGGACTCGGGGTTTAATGACCATGCAGCTTGTTCCTTTTACAATAGGCTGTTTAACTGCGGGGCATTCTATCAGCCCCGATCACCAGCGACTAATATACGCCGTCAACATTAAAAGCACCTCTTCGAAGGATTACAGTGAAGCATTTCCGTGATTAAACTTTCATTTCAAACACCAGACGAATGGACTCAAGAAGTACTAAAACACTTAGACCGTTTTCTGCTCGACCACGCCGCCGCGGAAAAGAAGGCCGCCGGTATGGCCATCTCCATGGCCTCACACTATCCCGACAAGCCCGAACTGGTGGAAGCCATGGCCGACCTAGCCGTTGAGGAGATGAGTCACTATCGCGAAGTTGTGAAACTCATTCACAGTCGCGGCGGTATAACGGCAGCCGACGAACGCGACCCCTATGTAAATACCTTGCGCAAACACCTGCGCAAAGGCAGCGAAGCCTACTTTCTCGATCGCCTGTTGCTCGGTGGCGTCATCGAAGCACGCGGTGCCGAGCGTTTTGGGCTGATTGCCGACGCCTTGGACCCCGGGAAGCTCAAGACGTTTTACCAGTCGATCTCTCGCTCTGAAGAACGACACCACAGCCTGTTTACCGACCTCGCCGAACGCTATTTCCCCGCAGCGAGCGTTGCCGAACGCCTGCAGGACTGGGTTGCCCTGGAAGCGGAGATCATCGCCGCGCAAGCCATTCGCCCTGCGCTTCATTAGCGGCAATGCAACACTATCTCGAACGCTACGCCGAAGCAGAAACACAGCTGCTGAAATCACTCGAAGGCTGCTGGCATCAGGCCCTGATTATTCCAGCGTACCGGGAGAGCCCCGGGTTTCTGACCCAAACCATGCCTGCCAACAATTTGCTGATCCTGATAGTGAACCGCCCACCCGAACACAAAGACTGCCAATGGGCCGTCGATATTGTGTCGTCGCTGCCACCGGCAGTCTGGCAAAGCGAGCATCTCTCACTGCACAAACGGCAGGGGAATGGCGACGTTCTACTGATTGATCGCTGCCTGAAGGGTGACGCCATTCCTGCAAAGCAGGGCGTGGGGCTGGCCAGAAAAATCGGTGCCGATGTTGCCTGCCAGTTACTCGCCACGCAAAGGCTGCAGTCACACTGGCTGGCGGGCACCGATGCAGACGCCAGCCTGCCGCACGACTACTGGCAAACCCTGGCGCGCCAAAAAGACGGGGCGGCCTGCGTATTTCCCTTTCATCACAAACGCGAAACCGCAACGAAAGCAGCGATCACCCGCTACGAGCTGCACTTACATTACTATCTAGCCGGGTTACGCTACGCCCACTCTCCTTACGCGTGGCCTACCATCGGTAGCTGTATTGCGGTCGACGCCACCGCCTATACTCAAGCGCGCGGCTACCCCAAAAAGGCCGGTGGTGAAGACTTTTATCTACTGAACAAGCTCGCCAAGCTCGGTGGAGTGCGCCACCTGCCGAGCCCTGTGATAGAGCTTAGCGCACGCCTGTCAGACCGAGTACCTTTTGGCACTGGGCCAGCCTTGCAAAAAATTCAGGCCCTGGGCGAGCTGCAGGCCTACACCAGCTACCACCCGCTTTCATTTAGCTATCTAAAAGCAGTGCTGTCCGGCTTCATGCACGCCGCGCATTCGGGCGCGACGCCAGACCTGAAAACGCTCGCCGATTCCCACGAGCTCAACGGGGACTGGCTCGCACACCTGTGGGAGCTCTTTGCCTGTAACAAGGCGATTGAGCAAGCACTCGCCAACAGTCGCAGCAGCTCTCAGGCGGAACGGCACTTGATGACCTGGTTCGACAGTTTCAAGACCTTGAAGTGGATGCACGCCAGCCGTGATCAATTCCCCGACCTACCGCTGCCAGACTGCATGGAAAAGGCGAACTGGCTCACAATTCCGGACACCGCCACCACAGACCTCGATAAACTGATTACAGCACTGCAAACACGGCTTGCTGACAATCAACTGCGCGGTGCAGGAATCAGCACACCAAAATCGGCCATAAGCCGCGAATTTATTAACAATTCAGGCCACTGAGGGGGGCACATTCTGTCCTATGATTCTAAAAGTGGTGTGGTACTATTTCCCGCTGGCTGACAACACAAATTATAAGGCCTGCAGCACTTTCCGTCCGCATCCTATCGGGGCGCATTAACGGGAGGGCCGCACAACAATAGTAAAAACGATTCCCGGTGATACACCGACCAGCTGGAAGGGTTTACATATGAATAAATACGCACTGAAAATCGCTGCGTTCTTAGGCACTGCTGCGCTGCCCGCGCTTGCATTTGCCCAAGCAAGCAGGGAAGCAGCACCCATCGCTCTGGAAGAGGTTATTGTAACCGCCCAGAAAAAGGTTGAATCGCTGCAAGACACGCCAATCTCACTGACAGCCTTCGGCGCGGGACGCCTAGAAACTGACGGCATCAACAACCTGACCGATATCGGCTCCAAGGTTCCCAGCCTGACCATCGAACCATTTCCCATCAACAACGCCACACTGCGAATCTTTATCCGCGGTATCGGTATTTCAGATACCCAGGTCACTCAGGATCCGCCGGTCGGTATTTATGTTGATGGCGTATACGTCGCTCGTGCTACCGGTACTGCATTAGACGTTGCCGAACTGGAGCGAATCGAAATTCTACGCGGCCCGCAGGGTACTCTCTACGGTCGTAACACGACCGGTGGCGCTGTCAATATGATTACCAAGCGCCCCTCCACTGAGGCCCTGGAGCTCAAACAGAAGTTTGTTATTGGCAACCGCAATCTGTTTACGTCAAAAACGTCGTTGAACCTTCCGATTACCGACACATTGGCGGCCAAACTGTCTTACCTGACCACCAGTCAGGACGGCTTTATCAAAAACACCGGCGTCATTCAGGACACCAGCAGCCCCGGCTACGTCGCCGGTGATTCCGAAGACAACTTCGGCGATCGCGATGTACAGGGCTACCGCATCGACCTGCGTTGGGATGCGGCCGACTGGCTGACCGTTGACTACGCCTATGACTACTCAGACATGAGCTATGTCAACTATATCTACCAGCCGATCACTCCCCCCTGTGGCGGCGACCCAAGCACCTGTAACAAGGGGCAGTCTGATCAGATCAAGCAAGAAGCAACAGATCGCTCTCGCTACGGCGACAGCCGCTTTGATGAAATGGCATCAGCCTCACCGATGCACGACTCCAATACCGAAATCGAAGGCCACTCGCTGACCTTCGCAGCGGATTTTGATACCTGGCAGCTCAAGTACATAGCTGCCTACCGCACGCTGGATGACCGTTCTTACGCTGACCTGAGCGGTGGTACCGGTGACCCGGACTACCGCCTGGATTCAAACATCTACTGTGGCCCGGCTGCCCAAGCCGCTATAGGCGGCTGTACACCACTGGTGGTTCCAGTCATTACCCAGGATCAGGTATCCCATGAACTACAGTTCACTGGCGATTTCGCGGATGGCCGCGTTGAATACATCGTGGGCGCCTACTACTTTGAGGAAGATGCGCAGGAAGACAACACGCCACTGCACCACCAGCTGAGCGGCCCCGTCGATGCTGACCCCAGTGACTCCACCCGCATCGTTAACCTGCTCAGTCAGAAATACGATGTTGAAAACGAGTCTACGGCTTTATTTGGCCAGTTCACTTGGACCCCGGCCATCCTTGAAGACCGCATGCATTTGACCTTTGGTTACCGTCATTCGGAAGACAGTCGTTTTGCCCGCAAAAATCAGCAGGACTTCGTCTATATTGAAAACCCCCTGCTACCCGGCGGTGCCCTCGAAGCCAGCAACCCATTGATCGCCTCCATACTCGGCCCCATCGCCGGCCTGCCCAATTCGGCTGACCGCGAATTCGTCAACGTCGAAGGTGACAAGGATTTTTCGGACGACTCGTTCACCTTCACTTTCGAGTTTGATCTGACCGACGACATCAACATCTACGCCAAGGCGGTTGAAGCTTACAAGTCCGGTGGTTTTAACACCCGCGACCCGCAGCGCGACGGCAGCCAGGGTGCAGCCTCTGATGGCAACGACTACGGCTTTGGTTTTTCCGAAGGTTTCGAGTCTGAAAAAGTTCAGTCTTACGAGTTGGGTGTGAAGAGCGAACTGCTGGACCGCCGCCTGCGTGTTAACGGCGACATCTTCTTCAGTGAGTACACCGACATTCAGTTGAACCAGATCCTGAACGGTACGATTGCCGATACCAAGGTCAGCAACGCCGGTGAAGCGGAAATGATGGGGCTTGAAGCTGACGTTACCTTCCTGGTAACTCGCGACCTGCTCTTCCTCTTCAACTACGCCTACCTGGACACTGAAGTGACCAAGGCAACCGACCTGGTGACCGGTGAAGATATTGCGGACACCTTTGTCTTTTTCTCCGCTCCCGAGCACTCCTACACCCTGGCCATGGACTGGACGCTGATGCAAGGCGACTGGGGCAGCCTGAACCTGAACGTCAGCCATAACTTTATGGATGAGCGCAACGGTGGCTCACGTGCGGAAAACGTCTCCAAAGGCGGCCGCAAGGACCGCGGTACCTTCCTGGATGATTACCGCCTGACCAATGCCCGCCTCGCACTTAGCGACATGCCGGTACTGGGTGGCATCCTGCAGGTTGCAGCTTGGGTCAAAAATATCGATGACGAAGAAGTACAACTGACCGCCATCGACAATACCCCGCACATCGATCGTGCCGTTATTTGGGGCGAGCCTCGCACCTACGGCTTGGATCTGATTTACGAGTACTAAGTTGCGAGTTGATCAAAACAAAGGGCTACTTCGGTAGCCCTTTTTTGTGGGAGGTGCAAAAGCAGGGCGGGGCGCGCAACGCCGTGTTTTAGCGTACGACGCCTGACAAAAAAAGCGGTCTAACTACTTAAACATCGTCCGAATGAACGAAACTCCTGACCGTAATTGCTATAGGACTTCGGCCCACTTCCAATATAATACTACCGCATTAAAAAACGTCATCCACAGCTACGGAGAGAATTCAGCATGACTGACAAAGCCAGCCCCACAAAACCCCGGCGCGCCGCAGATATCACCGAATGGGCGATCGAGACCGATGTCGCTGTGATTGGCTTTGGCGGTGCAGGCGCCTGTGCTGCGCTGGAAGCGGCTGATGCAGGTGCCGATGTACAGATATTCGAACTGGCCAGTGCCAGCGGCGGCTCAACCGCCCTGTCGAGCGCAGAAATCTATATGGGCGGCAATGGCGGCACCCGGGTTCAGAAAGCCTGTGGCTATGACGACAGCACCGAGAATATGATTAATTTCCTCAAGACGGCCTTTGGCAGCAATGCCGACGAGGAAAAAATTACCACCTATGCTGAAAACAGCCTCGCCCACTTTAATTGGCTGGTGGACAAAGGCGTGCCTTTCAAAGATTCGGAATTGAAAGAGCGCGCCATCATGGCGCTTACCGATGACTGCCTGCTATTTACCGGTAACGAAAAAGCCTACCCCTTTACCGAGTCGGCCTACCCTGTACCGCGCGGTCACAACTTGGAAATAGAGGGAGACAACGGCGGCCCGCTGCTCATGAAAATTCTGACCGAACAGGTCGAAAAGCGCGACAATATCACCGTCAACTACGAAACCCGCGCACTCACCTTGATTACGGATGATGCGGGTACGGTTGCCGGCATTGTAATTCGAAAAGATCAGCAGGAACTAGCCGTTAAGGCTCGCAAGGGTGTCGTTTTGTGCGCGGGTGGCTTTTGTATGAACGAAGCCATGGTGCGCAAATACGCGCCTCTGTTTGACAAAGGCCTGGAACCCATCGGTAACCCGGGCGATACCGGCTCAGGCATTCTGATGGGGCAGGGCGTTGGCGCCGGCACCGTCAATATGCACGAGTGCTTTACTACGGTTCCTTTTTACCCTCCTTCATCGTTGACCTACGGTATTTTTATCAATGACAAGGGCCAGCGTTTTATCAACGAGGACTGCTATCACGGCCGCGTTGGCTACAATGCTCTGGTTCAGCAAAACCAGCACTCTCAGCGCGTGTACCTGATCACCGATGTCGACGGCTACGGCGATTACGAAAAAATGAGTTACCTCGGTGCACAGGTTGCCGGCACCGGCGATAGCGTAGAAGAACTTGAGCAAGAGTTGGGCTTAACGGAAGGCACCCTGTGCCATACGATAGAGGTCTATAACCGGCACGCTGAAAAGGGCAAAGACCCCCTCTTTCATAAGCACGAAGCCTGGCTGCGTCCGCTGAAGGCTCCTTATGTTGCACTGGATTGCTCGCTTGGCCGCGGCGCCTTTTATCCCTTCTTTACATTGGGCGGTTTGGATTCCCTGCCTAGCGGGGAAGTGCTTACGCCCGAGCGGGATATCATTCCCGGGCTCTATGCAGCTGGGCGAACGACTGCGGGGATTCCACGCACTGCGGCCGGCTATGCCAGCGGCATGTCGGTGGGCGATGCGACCTTCTTCGGCCGTCTGGCCGGCAAAAGCGCAGCCAGCAGAAACGTTTAACGGCGAATAAAAAAGGCTCGCAACCGGAAAGCGGCAGCGAGCCTTGCTGACAATCACTCGAGCCTTTTATTCGGCACCGTCAAAGTAGTCTTTAAAGCCCGAAGGCGCGTGCCGACCTATGGCAATGGTTTCCAGCGTACCTACCCCTTCCAGGTCTCCCATTCTGGCGCGCACAACCTGATGGGTGTGAATAAACTGGTAGTCCAGCGGGTCGATCTCGTCAAAGTTCCACTCCTCGCGGCCCATCGCAAGCTCACCCTTCCAGTAGGCATGCCCCCACTCAAAGTGGTTGTAGCCAATGCCCAGCATGTAAAAGCGCTGCACTGGCTCCATAGTGATGTCGTATTCCTTGCCATTCTTGTCCTTGAACTGCATGGCGCAGCCGGCCGCCAAACGTGTACCCTTGTGCCAGGTTACCTGATGCTTTACCTCGGTCATCGGTATCATACCCGGATCGTCGCCGTCGGGAATATCCTCTAGCTTGTCATAGAGTGGCAGAAGATCTGCACTCACCTGAGTCGGGTTACCATCACGATCTTCAAAGCTACCCATTTGGGTACAAAATTTGCCCCAGTTGATGGGATTCCAAATCCAGTAAACCCCCGGCTCGTTGTTCGTCAGACCCGGCGCGCCGCCCTGCTGGGGCTCACCAACCGGTCGTACGCCCCAGGACTTGTCACGCGTACCATAAGCCTTATTCACCTCGTAACGCTCGCCATCAATGGAAAAGAAACCCTGCCAATGGCCAATTTGGGTAAAACGCGTGGTGTGCATAATCAAGTGACCGTCATCGTACATGACGTTCGCTGGCTCGCGATGCGGAATGCTGGCCGCCGTAAACAACAGATCACACTCGATGTTATGTTCATTGGCTTCAAGCTTAACTCGGACCTGGCGAATAGGTTCTTCAATCACAATACTCAGAGGACCCACCGTAGTATCGCGACGGTCTTTGGGGGCCCGACGCGACGCGTGAAAGGCGTACTGCTTATTGCCAATGGCGACACTGAAGTGACCATCCATGACTCGCCGATTGGGGTAGAGCCCAAAACCGATTTCAAACAGGAAGGTGCCGGCGTCATCAAAACCGTTAAACCAATAGCGGTCGTAAAAGTTGCGGTCACTCTGCGAGGGTTCGGCAATCGGCAGTGCCGTTTGATGAATGCAGTAATCGTCAAAGCTAGTAATCATGGAACACCCGTTTGTCAGTTTGGCCAATTTTATGTATGCGTTACGGTAATTATAATATGACTATACGATCGGATAGCCAATTAATCAAGCAAACTCACTGCCGTGGCCTTTTGAGCACCAGACTAGCAATTTTAAGCTCTACCAAGAGTTGATCATCCTGATTAAAGACCGATAGCTGATTGACACATATGCCGCGATCAGACTTGCTGCGCGATTCACGCTTACTGACAACCTCGGCTTCAACACGCAGCTGGTCTCCCGCGCAGGCAGGCAATGGAAAGCGCACATCATCCCAACCCAGGCCTGCCACCACCGCCATCGACTCGCGCTGCAGGCCATGACTGAGCTTCACCGCAATCCCAACTGTGTGAATGCTAGACGCAAACAGGCGGCCCATGGGGGACTGCCGAGCAAGCTCTTCATCCAGATGAAAAGGCATGGGGTCCCATTCACTGGCAAAGGCTTTGATTTCATCCGCATTGAGGGTATAACGCTCATCGCCCACCACGCGATTGCCAACAACAATGTCTTCAAAATAAAGCATGGCTCAATCGCATGCGAAGCGATTACCAACAGGGATCGCCGTTACCTTGACGTCGTCCGGACGCTTGCTGATCTGCTCAAAAAGACGTTCATAGGCCGAGTTTTTGATTCGCCACTCGCCATTGATCTTGACACACTCGTCGCGGTACAGCGCACTACCCTCAAACTGGGTGTTGTCGTCTAAGTTGACAAAGATGTCATGCAGGTACCACAACGCTACTGCTGAATCGCCATCAACGGTGATCTCGGGGTGGTGTCCATTGTGCATACCAAAACGCGTTTTGGTAAAAGCACTGCGGTAGAATTTCTCCATCTCGGGCCAGCCATCGAAACTGATCTCATAGGAGGGGCTTTTAAAACGTATGGTGGCATCGGCGGTGAAGACCGTCTCTTTCATGGCCTCCCAGTTTGCCGTGTCCAGAAAACGGAAATAGCGGGCTTTAAGCTGCTTGATAAGCTCAATGGCTTCCAGATCAATCATAGGTGTACTCCTGTTATCGTTGACAATTATTGTCTGCCAAAGCAGCGGACTATAGCCTGCGTCCCCGCGCTTACCATCCCCTCAATGGGTGAGTTCGCCGCCATCTTATTGCATCACTATGCGCGACAAAGTGCGTCAGTAACATGAAAAGCCCATTACACAGCCAACCAGCGCTCGATTGCTGGTAAGCCGATTCCCAGGTGGGGTAGACTGTCGCCCGGAAAACAAGGACCGTGGTTAGATGTATCAGGCTGTTCTACCTCTCTCGCTAAGAATGCTGAATATGGCGGGCAAAAGTCTGCGCCTGCTCGGCATTCCGGGGGCCAGCCTGAAGCCTGCCCGGCTGATGCGCCGAGCGCGCCAGGCGACCAATCTCAGCGACTTCGGTCCGGAAGATTTCCTGGAGGGCCTAGAGCGCTTATGCCACGCTTTGGAAACTGAAGCCGAGCTGACGGCTTTCGGCCGTCTGGTGGCGCAAACCGAAATTTTGCTTACCCTCGAAAACCGACTGAAATTGATCCACGCCTTTAAGGTCAATCGCGAACTCAGCGGTTCCCCCATTAAAAAACCGCTATTTTTACTGGGTCTACCGCAATCGGGCACGGCACTACTCCACGAACTGCTGGCACGGGATCCGGACAATCGCGTTCCCATGACCTGGGAAGCGAAATACCCCTTCCCGCCGCCACGCACAGAAACTTATCGCAGCGATCCACGTATTAGCAAGGTGACGAAAGAGCTGAAATACGTGGATCAGCTAATGCCCGAATTTAAAAAGATCTACCCCATGGCTGCCGAGCGCCCACAGGAATGCGTATCGATTACCGCCATGAATTTTATGTCGCTGGCGTTTACCGTCAGTTATCGAATCCCCTCCTACCAGAACTGGTTATTGCAGGAAGCCACACAGCGTGGCGCCTACAATCTTCACTACCAGTTTTTGCAGTTTCTGCAATGGCGCCACAAGGGCGAGCGCTGGGTTCTGAATTCTCCGGGGCACATGTGGAGTCTGGATACGCTCTTGTCGCGCTACCCTGACGCAATGGTGGTGCAGGTTCACCGTGATCCGGTCAAAGTGACCTGCAGCATGAGCAGCCTGATTTACACTCTGCGCAGCATGGTGACGGAGCACCCCGACATGCACAGCATCGCCCGGGAACAGTCAAGCTTAATCGCCAGTGGCCTCAACCGTAATACAGCTCTGCGCAAAAGTGACAAGCTACCCGGCCGCCAACTGCTGGACATCACCTACGAAGCGCTAAACAACGACCCGATAGCCACGGTTAAGCGAATTTATGAGTATTTTAATCTGCCCCTGAGCAAGCCTGCAGAAACGGCCATGTTGAAGTACCTGGAAGAAAACAGGGACGACCAAAGCGGTAAGGTTCGCAACCATTTCATGACCACAGGCCTGCGACTGGACGAAGAGCGTCGCCGTTTTCGCGACTACCAGGACTATTTTGCCATTGCCACCGAAAAAGTCTGACCATGCGCAAACCGACAGGCTGGCTTATTCTCATACTGTCGTGTTTTCTCTGGACTGCTCTGATTGTCGTTCCGTTTCTTTCCGTGTCAGCAAGCGAAAAAGCCTACTGGGCTGGTGCTCTGTTTCTCGCGGCGGAAGTGAGTTGGTATGCGGGTTTACTGCTCCTTGGGCCGGAGGCCATTGGCTTGATGAAAGCTGGTTGGGGCCGCCTGCAACAATGGCTTGGCAAATAACCGTGGCGCAGTGCCTGTCAAAACCACTCAGCGGGACAAGCCGCCATTATCGACCACGAGCGACTGACCATTGACGTAGCTAGCCGCATCCGAACACAGCCACAGTATGCTTTCAGCAATTTCCGCCGGCTCCGCCAGTCGTCCACAGGGTATGCTCGCCATCACCATCTTCTCGACCTCTGAACTCTGCGCCATACTGTGCTCAAGCATTGGCGTGCGCGTTGAACCCGGCAACACTGCATTGATGCGCACGCCACCCTCGGGATTCTCAGCCACGGCAGTCTTAGTTAAACCGAGTACGCCGTGCTTGGATGCACAATAAGCACCCAGGTTGGGGGTTCCTATCAGCCCGGCGCCCGAGGCAACATTGACAATTGCACCGCCACCCTGGGCCTTCATTGCCCGCAACTGGTACTTCAGGCACAAAAACACAGCCGTTAAATTAACCGCTATTACCTGATTCCAGTTATCCAGGCTGCCGTCGTCTAGGGCAGCGGGCTGGCCGGTAATACCAGCGTTATTAATAGCGCAGTCGAGGCGACCAAATACTTTCACGGCTTTGCGAACGGCTGTCTCAATATCTGTTTCGGACGAGACATTGCAGACGTGAAACTCACACTGCACACCCACATTGATTAACGCCTGGCGCAGAGATTCCCCCTTTTCCACATCGATATCGCATAGCAGCAGCCGGGCACCCAGGTCAGCAGCTCGTCTGGCACAGGCCTCACCGATGCCCGACGCCGCGCCGGTAATCATTACCGTCTTATCTGAAAAATCCATCGCTAAACTTCTCCCTTTCTCTGCAGGGAACACCACAGGGCATCTCCCGACCAGCTGCGCTCTCCACCCTTTTCGGCGACCCTTACCAGCTCAACTATTCGTGCATTCAGTGGCGCGCTGAGCCCAAGCCGCGCGGCAAGCTTCACAACTTCGCCATTAATCCAGTCCACTTCGGTGCGCCTGCCATTTTCCAGATCTTCCCACATCGAGGAACGCGCCATGGGGTCTATGGCCAGCATGCGCTTTGCAAGTACTTTAAAGACACCGTCGGGGGTCAGCAGCACCCAGGGCAGCAATGTCATGGGAACGGGCATGAGCTTTGCCGGTTTGATACCCGCAGCTTTTAACACCATTAGCGCCTCGCGAATCAGGGCGGCGAGGCAACAACGATAGGATCGTAGTGAGAGTTGTTCGTAGAGCGGTATGCCTGAGAGCGCGTTAATCGCATTGTTAAGGTTCATCAGCACTTTGGCCCATTGCACCGAGAGCATGTCATCGCGCAATTCCAGCGGCAGCGCAGCATCACCGAATATCGGTAGCAGCGGCTCCAGCACATCATGGCGCTCAGACATCAGCTCGCCCTCAGTGCCCGCATGAAAGTGCCCCTGCCCTCGCTGAACCACATTAAAGGAGATCATACCTGCCAGCACTGGGACTCCCGGCAGTTGTTCAGCCATCACCGCAGCATTGCCTACACCATTTTGCAGGCTCAGCACCACAGCACCGCTCTGCAAACGCCCAGCGATATCCCGCGCCACCTCTGCCGACGCGGCTGATTTCACACAGACGATGATGAGGTCAGCGCATTCAACGACCTTGTCATCGCTATGAAAATCGAGTTCAGCCGGGGAAAGTTGGATATCAGCACCCTGCCAGTCGGTGAGGTGCAGTCCGTAGTCACTGAGCTGTTCGGCAATACGCGGGCGCCCGACAAAACTGACGTTAAGCCCAGCTGCCTGCAGGCGACCACCCACGTAACAGCCAATACTGCCCGCGCCGTAAATACACACCCGGAGTTTGCTATAGGAAGCCATCGTTATTCCTTATTTCTATTTGCAAGCCCCTGTGGGGACCCGCTGCTTTCTACACACCTGCCGCCCCACTATAACAGGTGGGCAATGGATGAAATGTAAGCTTTCATACATTGTGCGCAGACATCGAGCGAGAGTATGATCAGACAAAAGCTTTACTACTTAGCAGAGCAAAACTAACAACTACTAGCTTATAGCATTGCACGCCCACCGCGTGCTCGCCGGGAGAACATTATGGCCAGCAGCCAGGTTGACTACAGCTACATCCACGCCAAAGACAATCACAAGCTCGATCACTTGCCAGGCAAATACGGTATGCCTCTTGTGGGATACACCTTTCCCTTCCTGGTTGATCCTTATGGTGTGCTGGACAAGATGTATAACAATTACGGCCCAATTTCCAAGGCCTCACTTACCTTCAACCGCATGGTTGTCGCACTGGGGCCCGAGTATATAAAGCTGTTGACGCTGGACCCCGACCAGCTATTTTCTCCACGCATGGGCTACGATGGGCCACTCGGCGACTTTTTTGCTGGCGGCCTCTTGATGCGCGACTTTGGCGAGCACAAGATTCATCGGCGAATCATGCAATCGGCTTTCAAAAATGATGCAATGCGCGGCTACGTTGAAGATATTCACAGCGTCACCGATAAAAGCATTGCCGACTGGGGTGATCAGAAAAATTTTAAATTCTACCCACACGTCAAAGAGCTATTGCTGGATATTGCGGCCAAAGTCTTTCTTGGTATGGAGATGGAAGGCCCGGAAACGCAAAAGCTCAATAATGACTTCCTCGATATGATGGCCGCCACCGTGGCGCTGATTCGCAAAGACTGGCCAGGCCTATTGTATAGGCGCGGTATGAACGGGCGCCGCGAGCTGGAAAAGTTCTTTATCGGTCTGGTCCCGGAAAAACGGCACAGTGATGGCCGCGACATGGCCAGTTACTTCGCCAAGGAAACCGATGACGAGGGCAATCTGTTTTCCGAGAAGGTCGTCGGTGAGCATTTAATCTTTCTGCTGTTGGCTGCTCACGACACGACGACCAGCGCCTTGACCATGACCGCTTCCTTCCTCGCGCGTCACCAGGACTGGCAGGACCGCATTCGCGATGAGGTACAGTCACTGAACAAAAGCCATATCGACTTTGACGATCTTGGCGACAACCTCAAATACACGGAGATGCTGTTTAAAGAGGTTTTGCGTCTTCACCCTCCGGTGCCGCAGTTTATACGCCGCACGGTGCGAGACAGCGAATTGGATGGTCATCACATACCGGCGCATACGCTGATACAGTGCTCACCACTGTATACACACCGCATGGAAGAGTGGTGGGACAAGCCACACAACTTTGACCCGGATCGCTTTGGCCGCAATGAACACAAGAAGCACCCATTTATGTGGGCACCCTTTGGCGGCGGCGCGCACAAATGCATTGGCCTGCACTTTGCCGGTATGGTGTTCAAATGTGTACTGGCCGACTTGCTGCCCAAATACCGCTTGAAGTTTATCGACGGTTATCAGTATCCAGCCAAAGTGCAGCACTTTCCTTTCGCAAAACCACTGGACGATATGCCCCTGATACTGGAGAAGCTGTGAGCCGCTAAGCAACAGTCCAGCACTCAATTGGTGCGCCTGCCTCACAAGAGGCAGGCCTCATTAATGAGCAAAAACCTCTTTCCCCATCAATGAGTTAGCGAGCAATTTGCACTGTTTTTTTGCGCGCGCCACTCAGCAGTGCATATTTCGTCTCGGTAGATCAGCCCTGCTTTGCCGTTACAAAGCCGATAAGCCCACAAGAATCAACGCCTTAAAATTAAATGTTATACACCTAAGTCTTTTGGCATATGCATTGCTTTATGAAATGTACACGACAACTGAATCAAAGGAGGAATCGTGTATGTTCAGGTCTCTATGTTTGGCGCTGCTAATTTTGGCTGGCGCCGCCCCGGCAGTTGCCGGTTGCAAGCAAAGCATTTTCTACAACACACCCAGCGTGCCATCGGCACAATCATCAACCTACGAGCAGATGGTCAATGCTGTCAGTACGGTCAAGCAATACATCCGCAATGCGGAAGAAATGCTTGAAGAGTGCTACGGCTTTGATTCGACGCGCTACAACTACTACGTTAGCCGACTCAAATCGCTGGCCAGTGCAATGAACACCCAATCCGAAATCTTCAAATCACTCGATCAAAACAGCTAACAACCCTTCCGGCCACTGACCCCTCCCGGCAGTGGCCCTTTTTCACTCCAGTTTTACGCTAGGCCCGCCAACGCGACAGATACTGATCAAGGTAATTGGCAAACAATTGCTTTTCCTTGGAACCCAGGGGCGGCGGCCCACCGGTATGCACACCGCTCGAGCGCATGGTATCCATGAAATCACGCATATTCAGGCGCTGGCGAATACTGTTATCGGTATAGCGCTCACCGCGAGGGTTTAGTGCCTCCGCGCCTTTTTCCATCACCTCAGCAGCCAGAGGTATATCCGCTGTAATCACCAAGTCGCCGGACTGAGCCAGCCGAACAATTTCATTGTCGGCAACATCAAAACCCTGGGGCACCTGCAGCGAACGGATATTCTTTGCTGGCGGTGTCGCTATCGACTGGTTGGCAACCAACACCAGCTCAATGCCGGTGCGCTGTGCAGCGCGAAAGAGAATATCGCGAATAACTTTGGGGCAGGCATCCGCATCCACCCAGATACAAGCAGCCATAAGCAGCCTCGCTATCCGACGCGCTTCAAGGTGTTCTGGTCAGTGTGGGGAAATTCTCGACCGTAGATGCTCAGAGAGGTCGTTTGCTGGTAGCGCATCGTGTCACCTTCTACCTTCAGCATCAATTCAAAGGCTGTGGTTTTGGCCTTTTCCAACATAAAGGGCGACTGCGATATACCCCAGTCGGCGCCTTCCGCTGTGGCAGACACCCGCAGTTCATTGCTACCTGGCTGGTAGCTGCCGCCTGCCAGAACAGTTACTGCGCGAGGAATCGCCAATGAATAGGAAACCGTGTTGTCCGCTGCATCCCAGGTCCAGTAGCCTATCTGGTCGTGAAAAACGCCGTTGTCTCGCTTGCGAGTGACGACCTGATGGTAGCGCACAATCGCCAATGTCTGACTATC
>JBFKDP010000053.1:0-15938 GCA_041619575.1 Litorivivens sp. | reverse complement strand
TGGCATGACATCAGCCCCTCACCGGTGTGTGAACAGGTTGCCCGCGCATTTGGCGAGCACCCAGCGATTGAAAAAATGGATACTCTGGTATTGGCCTGCACACACTTTCCCCTGCTGGCAAAGCCACTGGCAGAGCACTTTCCGAACTGTGAGCTGATTGATTCAGGTGCGGCCATCGCACGCCGTGTTGAACAGTTATTGGCGCCGGAAACCAAAAGTGCTCAAGGCGAGCAGCGCGCAATTATAATCGGTGAACAGCCCGCCACGGCGAGTTTAACGACGCAACTCGAGCTTCGATGCATACGGCGGATAGAACAGTTTAGCGGGCGTTAAAAATATCGAGCTGGCGATGCACTTCGCGTGAAATGTCATCCATTTTCTCAACCGTGCGATTATAGGCATTCAGTCGTTCGAGCATGACTTCCGGCTCAACGTCGGGGTTCGCGATGGTCTCGGCATCCAGACAGTCCAGATAAGCCTGAGCCGCACTCTGGTAGGTACGCATATCGCGGTAAATGCCCAGCATTTCATCCTTGCTGGCGGTCTCGCCATCGGGCACCATCAATGGCGCTGGCTCAGTGCAAGCTGCCATTACCGGTAACTGTAGCGTAAGAATTATTATGGCAAATCCAGCTGCCTTTGTACTACGCATCATAGCTATTGGTGTGTGTAATAGAGGGCCACACCTTAGCAGGTTCCGGGCAAAAAGAAAGGAGGCTAAGCCTCCTTCCCATTACCACTTGATGACAGACAGACTTACAGGGCTTTGGGGTCAAAGTCGGTATAGAACTGGCTGTACCACTTGCGAAATTTGGCAATAGGGCCATCACCGTCGCACAAGATTGGCAGCGGCCGATAGATCTTGTGCTCCCAAATTGGAGCGTCTTCTTCAAGCTGACCGACAATGTCCTTAACGATAGCGGCATTAACGCCACCTTTTTTCACTTCGCCATCTACTTTTGGCTGCGTGAAGGCAAAGCGAACTTGAACCTTCTCGTTATCGATCGGTGTGGTCAGCCCCATCAAGCAGGTCTCAGCGATGCCCTTGAAGCGGGTATAGCCCTGGCCGGGACCAAAACTGGCCGTATGGATCTCACCCTTCACAACGCCGCGAGGGGTTGGCATATCTGCACGCTGCAGGCCGCGTGATTTCGGTCCATCGTAAGTCGTCTCCCATTCCGGGAAGGACGCCGTACCGTGAACATAACGGAAGTGCGCGGGGTCCGCAGCGTTTTCTGCCATTTCCTGGGGGTGGGTGCTGAGGAACCACTCATAGCGATCCAGCGGCGCCCAATCATCGCTGTTCATCTCGTCATGGGTTTCTACTTCCCACAGTGGCTCACTCTTCTCAGGGTGATACCACGCCCAGATAACCTGATTGGTTTCACGGACAGGGAAGGAAAACAGACACTGCTTGCCCGCAACTTTGGGCGGCATGTTCTTGGCGTAGGGCACGTCGGTACACTCACCATTTTCATTGAACTTCCATGCGTGAAATGGACACACAATTGACTCGCCCTCGATTCGACCGCCCTTGCCCTCATTCTCATGAATGCCATAACCCAAGTGGGCGCCCAGGTGGGGGCAGTACGCTTCCAGCAATGCGGCTTGACCACTTTCCGTGCGAAACAGCACCAGATCCTGATTGAAATAACGAACCGCCTTGGACTCGCCGGGCGCCAACTCGTCGGAGTAGGAAACGGCATACCAGCCAAAGGGCATCGGCATCGGGTAGCGTTCTGACATGGTCTTTCACCTCTTTCATGGGCCGGCAATTCCGGCAAACTGTTCAGTGTTGCTACTCTACGCCCACGCCAGCCACAAGCAATGACATATCCTGTCAACTTGCTGTCAGGAATGGCCATTAGGGCAGATTTTTGATCGAAATGTCCGATTATGACAAGAATTCTTAGACCAAGAGCACACTCAGACAGGCGACGATCACCGCGCCCATCAAACTCAGCACAATACCTCGCCGCGCCATCTCCGGCATGCGGATAAGACCACTACCGTACACAATGGCATTAGGCGCCGTGGCAATCGGCAAGGTAAAGGCACAACTGGCGCTGATCGCAGCCGGCACCATTAGTTGCTCTATAGGCAGCCCCAGACCAATAGCCGCAGCGCCAAGAATCGGCATCAGCAAGGTGGCGGTTGCCATGTTGCTAGTGGCCTCAGTCAGCAAAGTCACGGTGACACATAATCCCAATAACAGACCCAACAGGGGCCAATGCCCGAGCCCTGTAACCAGGCTCGCCACCTGCTCGGAAAGGCCCGAGCTGGCAAATGCCTTAGCAATACAGATGCCGCCGCCGAACAGAATCAAAATGCCCCAGGGCAATTCACGGGTGGCCTCCCAATCCAGCAAGCGACCGCCGCGCCCATCTGATATTGCAAACAGGCTGGCGGCGGCCAACAGGGCAATGGTGGCATCATTGGCACCGGGAAGACCTAGCAGGCCAGACCAGCCACCAAAGGGTTCCGTGCGCGTAATCCAGAGCAATGCAGTGACTGCAAATACCCACATAACCCGGCGCTGCGCCGCGTCCCAAGGCTCCTTGTCGGGCAAGCTGGCAGAGATGGATCCACTCAGGTTACGGGTAAGCCACCACATGGCGACCGGGAGGAAAACCACAACAACGGGCAACCCCCAACGCATCCAGCCGAGGAAGCTGATCTCCTCGCCGCTAATTTCTGTGTAAACCTGCATAAAGACCAGATTCGGCGGGGTGCCGATGGGGGTACCAATTCCGCCAATACTGGCGGCGTAGGCAATACCCAGTAGCAAGGGCACCACGATCGCAGGTCGATCCAATTTATCCAGAATCGCCAGTGCTACCGGTAGCAGCATCAGTGTCGTGGCGGTATTTGAAATCCACATGCTGAGCGCCGCCGAGGCCAGCATAAACCCGGCAATCAAACGCTTTTCACTGCCGGCACCCACCCAGTGCAGCGCCATCAGCGCCAGATGATAATGCGTGCCGCGATAAGCCATAGCCCGCGACAGCATGAAGCCACCCAGCATCAACAAAATGATGGAACTCCCGTAGGCCTCTGCAACCTCCTGCGCGCTTAACACACCAAAAAGGGGAAATACCGCCAGGGGAATGAGCGCGGTCACTGCCATCGGCACGGCTTCAGAAAACCACCACCCCAGGCAGAACACCGTCACCACCAGAGTGACCAGCGCGCCAGCATCGAGTCCATAAAACACCCCACTGAGCCAGGCAAAGCTTGCCAGCACAGGCCCCCACAACAGGCGGTATCGCTTGAAAAAGTCCACGGCTCAGTCAGTCTCGGCCTGGGTCGGCCTGGGGATTTTCAGCAGGCGATTGCCTGCATAGGACCCGATATACCAGTGCTCACCCCATTCCACTGCAATGGTGCCAGCGCCCATTGGCGCTCCTGCCTGCTCGACAACCGTTGTCGCCTGCAAAGTATCGGGCTCAATTGCCACCAGCAAAAATCGGGCTTCGCAGGCTCCTGCATGTACGTCACTGCAGAGTTGGGGAATAACGGTGTCCTTGGGGTGGGAAGCAACCAGCAAGCGACCATCGGGCAGCCACGCGCTGTTGTCGGGTTGCTCAACCGCAACTTCACCAAGATGCTCGCCACTTGCACGATCAATTTTACGCACCACATGCTCGGCATAGAGGTTTAAATAAATTGTGCTGGCATCGTGTGAGATCTGGATGCCGTTGGGAAAAGCGCCAATGCTGCCCGGTTGAATATCGACACCGGTGTCCGGGCGCCAACGCCACACATGGCCTTTTCTGGCACCGGCAAAGGATGTGACGATAGCCCATAGACTGTCCTTGGGAAACATCTGCGTGACTAGAAAGCCGCCGCCAGGAGTGGCCACCACATCATTCAAAAAACTCCCCTCAGGCATCATCACACAGCCGCGCCATTGAAGGCGTTGAGAGTCACCCTGCCACTCAAACATTTCCACAGACTCGCGACCGCCGTGATTGACCACCAGCAGTTGCCAGCGCCCATCATCACGCCGAGATAGATGTATGCCGTGAGGTGAGAGACTTACGCCAGGTTCGCCCGGGCAATTGTCGCTGCCCCACCGCTCTTCCGTGGAAGCCGTCCGCGACTGCGGATAAAGCGTCCGATGGCTGTTATTGTCAGGATTAAACAGCACTAGGCTGCCGCTTTCCTCACCGGTGATTCCACCAAACTGGCTCAGAATCAACGATCGCTGATCGGGGCTGACCTCGATATCTTCCGGCGCCTGCAAACCACAGATCGGCACCCGCTCACCTACCGGTTCGCAGGCATAATCGCGCTGGGCATCACACCCCCACAACAAGAGAAGTACAGAAACGGCCGTGGCCAGCCGATAGCCTACTTTCATCGCTTAAACCTTTTATTATTTTTCCTCGCCCTTAACAGTATCGAGTGGCGATTCGCCGCGCAACAGCTGCCGATAGGCATCACTGCCATAGATCTGCTCCACCATGGCCGCCATATCGGGCGCCTTGCGCAATTCATTGCCACCCTCTATAGCAAAACTTTGGCCGGTGACCCAGGACGATTCCTGTCCCAGCAGATAGCGAACACCGTGGGCGATATCTTCAGGCTCACCCAGTCGACCCAGAGGCTTTTCTGCTGCAAACTGCTTATAGATTTCAGGATTGTCGAACAGTGCGCTGGTGCCCTCGGTGCGCGTCAGGCCCGGCCGAACAGCGTTAACGCGAATGTTAAAGCGGGACAATTCCTCCGCGCAGGCACGCACAAAGCCCTCCAGACCTGACTTCGCCGTGGTATAGGCGGGCAGCCACGGAAAGGCGAGCTTGGCCGCATCTGAAGATACACAGCACATTGCCCCTCCGCCCTTTGCCGCCATCACCGGAGCGCTATAGCGTACCGCCAGAAATGCGGACAAGATGTTTAGCTCCAGCTCAGCCATAAAACTGTCCGCGCTGTGCATCAGCAGCGGCTTGATATCGCCGCCACCCACCGTCGCCAATAGCATATCGATGGCGCCAGCAACCGCAATTGCCGCGCGCACATCGACTTCATCGCAGGCGTTACCCGCACTAACCCGAACCTCAGCCCCTTCGCCAAACTCCCGCTTTAGCGCGTCGCGGCACTCCGCCAGCTTGGTCGCATTGCGCGCCATCAAGGTCACGCCGGCCCCATCACTCAGCAATTGCCGCGCGCAGGCCATACCGATGCCACCACTCGCGCCCGTTATCAGCGCCATCTGCCCGTGTAGTGTACCCATCGCCATCCTCCCCTCGTGTATGTCTCAGCCAGACCAATATCCATGATCATTCGGGACAATTAATCACCTATCCGGACTACGCGCGCCTGTTTACGAAATACGGATAGGGGAAAGTCCCACCCTGAACAGGGACTTCACCGGATTATTGAAAAGGGGCGAACACCGTAATCTACACACATTCGCTGATTTGCTACCTAGAGAGCAGACGGCATTAACGAGAGGGGAAACACCATGCTTATTCGATCTGATAAACCCGTTCAAACGTCCACTGAAAATCGCTCTGTCGCCAGCGACCTGTCAAAGGTCTTCCAAGCGCCTGCGGAGTACCTTAACGGCGCCCGCAAGCGCATCAAGGGAGTACACAACGACAACTGGTGGCTCAATGTTGACTACGTTATCGCCGAAGTGCCGGCTTAACAGCCACAGCAAGTCAATCAGGGGGACTCAATCATGCATACACTCGCCACACTCATCCCAGCACAGGCTGCAGAAATGCGACAAGCAGCAGATACCTTTATGGATCAACTACTTGCGGCCATCAACCCTGATGTAGATACCCAGACAAAGCGCCTTCTGGCCAGCTATCACCGCCACGACGCCCAGCTCGAGTCCGACAATCTCAACATTCTCGACGAGCTGGTCTGTTTCGGCGCCTAGAACCCCTTTTTACCCCGCCCTATGGCGGGGCTTTTTTTATCCGCTTCTGTCGCAGTGAGACCGCTGCAGCCCCCTCCTAGGGGAAACTCCTTATGCAAACAGGGGTTTCACCGAATTATCTGAAAACCCGCCTTCCCCCAAACTACACATATTCGCTGATTTGTTCCTTAAGAGAACAAACGGCCAAAACCAAAGGGGACAGACCATGGTGATTCGCAACTCAGCACCTGCCAACGCTACTCCCGCCAAAGAGAGCAAAACCGACCTGAGCGCCATATTTCAGGCTCCTGCCGACTATCTCAAGGGCGAGATCAAACGCCTGAAGGACTTCCACAACGGTGACTGGTGGCTGAATGTTGACTACGTCACTGTAGAAGTTGCCGCCTAACACTATCCAATCCGACTAAGCCCAAAGAGGCTCACCGGACAAGCACGAGGGGAAACATCATGTACCAGCAAGCAGCCGAAATTACTTTGCGCCTGAGCGACGTCAGCCGTAGCCAGATACTCACACTCATCCAGTCACACAGGTGTCGCACGCACGACCAGGCTGTGACGAGCTACCATCACCTGGACGAGCAACTAGCATCTGACAATCTTGCCATTCTGGACGAGCTTAGCTGCCTGGCCAGCTAGGCCAGCCAAGGCATCAAGCCAAACAAAGTTTTTACTTTCAGAAACTTACACGAAACACCTGCAGGCCAAAGGCGTAATACTAAGGGAAAACCCCTACTCCAGCAGGTGATACACCGGATTATGGGAAAAGAGACAGAGCCCTAAACTACACATATTCGCAAATTTGTTCCCTAAAGGGACACCTGCAGTAAACAAGGGGAAAGAACATGATCATTCGATCTGAACAACAGCAAGTGCAAACGAGCACCACAGAGACAAAGCCTGTCGACCATAGCGCCGTATTCAAAACCCCTGCGGCTTATCTGCGCGGCGAACGCAAATACCTGAACAGCTTCCACAACGGTGATTGGTGGCTGAACGTCAACTACGTGACCTCGGAAACGGCTCACTGATTCAACACCCCATGTAAACCCGGTCTCAAAGAACCCCTTTTTACCCGCCACCAGGCGGGCTTTTTTTATCTGCGACTAGACTAGGGGTAAGCCCTTATCCAAGCAGGTGTTTCACCGAATTATCTGAAAACCCGCTTTCCCCCAAACTACACATATTCGCTGATTTGTTCCTTAAGAGAACAAACAGCCCAAACTAAAGGGGACAGACCATGATGATTCGCAACGCAAAACCAGCCGCTAATTCACAAGTAAACGAGATTGACATTAGCAGCGCATTTCAAGCGCCAACCGCCTACCTTAATGGCGAACGCAAAATCCTGAAGGACGCTCGCAGCAACGACTGGTGGCTGAACATTGACTACGTCACCGTCGAAGTCGCGGCATAACACACTCGAAAAACCAATAGAATCTGAGTCCAAGGGGTGAACATCATGAAAGCATTACTTAAGAACCTGTCCGCAAAACTGACTGCCAAATCTGACCAGATAAGCCCGGCCCAGCTTCTCAGTCTGTTCGAGGAAACAAGACAGTCGAGCACTAATGCGGCGCTGGCCAGCTACCACAGCTTTGACGCGCGAATTGTCGACGAAAATCTCGGCACGCTCAACGAGCTAGAATCTCTGGTTGCCTAAACCAAGCCGCTTTAGTACGCCCTTCTGGTCTGCCTAGGCCAAATTACCGAAATGTCATAGCCATGTTGCCGGCTCAACCCTAGTATCGTCGTAGGCATTACGATAATTATAGGGAGGCCTGCCATGGAAACCATTCACCGAAGCTGCCCAACCTGCGAAGCCAGTTGCGGACTGGTACTGGAGATCGACGACGCGACGCAAAGCATTGTGTCCATCAAGGGCGACGCACTCGATCACCGCTCAAAAGGTTATGTCTGCGCCAAATCCCAGGCTTTTCGCTACGTGTACGAAGACCCCGAGCGATTGCGCAAACCCCTTAAAAAAGTTGACGGCCAGTGGCAGGAAATCAGCTGGCAGCATGCGCTGGACGAGATCAGCGGGAAGCTGGGTGCCATTCGCAACGAACACGGCAAAGATGCCATAGCCATGTACTACGGCAACCCCAATGGTCACAATTTTTCCACCATGGTTTACACCGAGCTTTTCACCCAAATGCTCAGCACCGAGCGCTTTTTTTCCGCCGGTGCCGTTGATCAGCAACCGAAAAATCTGAGCAGCGAACTGCTCTACGGCAATGCCTGGGTTTTCCCCATTCCCGATATTCAGCGCAGCGACTACTACGTGTGCATGGGTGGCAACCCGCTGGTATCCCAAGGCTCTTTGATGTCAGCGCCGGATGCAGAACGGCAGCTTAACAACATCCGTGAACGCGGCGGCAAGGTGGTGGTCATCGATCCGCGTCGAACAGAAACCGCCGAAATTGCTGACCAGCACCTTTTCATTAAACCAGGCACCGACGCCTACTTTCTGTTTGCCTGGGCCAATGTCCTGTTCACTGACAACACGGTCAAACTGGGACGCCTCACCGATTGTGTTGACGGCTTGGAGACCGTGAGAAAACTGGCCGAGCATTTCACCCCCGAAAATACCGCCGCCATAACCGGCGTCAGCGCAGACCAGCTGCGCGCCCTTGCCACCGAATTTGCCGGAGCAACCGCCCCGGTGCTATACGGCCGCATTGGTCTTTGCACACAGGAGTTTGGCACTATCGCCAGCTGGCTCGTAGATGTCATCAATTTGCTGAACGGCCGTTTGGATGAACCCGGTGGCGCCATGTTTCCCCAAGCTGCAACGGAGTTACCGCCACCCGCAGAACCCGTGGTTAACGAGCTCGCCCACGGCCGTTTTAAAACTCGCGTACGCGGGTTCCCCGAATATATGGGTATGATGCCTGCATCGCTGATGGCGGAAGAGCTGGCCTACGACGGCGAGGACCGGGCGCGAGCATTGATTACCGTTGCGGGCAATCCAGTGCTGTCTGTGCCCAATGGCGAGGCCATTCGCGGCGCAATAAAAGACCTCGATCTGGTGGTGGCACTGGATTTCTATATCAATGAAACCACCAGCCTTGCCGACTACATACTTCCCTCAACCTCGCAACTTGAACACAGCAATTACGACTTTCTATTTCAAACAACTGCCGTAAGAAATTTTGCGCGTTACTCTCCGGAAGTTTTTCAGCCCGATGACGAGGCCATGCACCAATATGAAATCATGACCGAACTGGTTGCCCGGCTGAACGGCATGCAAGCAGAGGATTTGCATGCCATGATGGTTGAAGGACTGGCCTCCCAAATCGCGAGTTCCCCCGCCTTTAGCGATACCGATGTAGAAACCATTAAAGCCGCCACTAGCGAGCACAAAGGGCCAGAACAGCTGCTGGATATGATGCTGCGCGCCGGACCTTACGGCGATAAATTTACGAGCGACGAAGGTCTAAACCTCAAAAAAGTCAAAGCGGCTAAACATGGTCTCGACCTCGGCCCCTTAAAACCCCGCCTGCCCGATCTGCTGCAAACAAAAGACAAGCGGCTGAACATAGCCCCGCCACTGATTGTGGACGATATTCAACGCCTACTCGCTGCGCGCGAAACCGCAGCAGAGGGCTTACGCCTGATTGGCCGAAGGCATATCCGCGACATGAATTCCTGGCTGCACAATATCAACCAGTATGTGCGTGGCAAAAATCGCTGCACGCTGATGATCAACACCGAAGACGCTGACAATCTTGGGCTGAAAGACGGCGGCAAAGCATTAGTCAAGGGGGCGGGCCGAGAAGCCGAAGTAGAGGTGAGTGTGACCGACAGCATGATGAAAGGCGTCGTTAGCCTGCCCCACGGTTTTGGTCATCGTTATCAAGACACAGGGCAAAGCACCGCTAAAGAAAAGCTGCCGGGCGTTAGTTGCAATGACCTTATCGACTGGACCGTGCTGGATGTGCCCTCGGGCACGAGTGTGGTGAATGGTGCAAAAATTGAGGTCAGCGCAGCTTAGTCGCGCTTGATGCTGGACGGGAGATGCAAAAACGAGCGCTGCTTCGCAATGCGATGCTGCGAGTAGCGGCATAGCCGCATCGAGTTTTACGTCTCCCGTAGCCGTCTACAACCTCATCTCAATACCATGCTCGGCCATATAACGCTTGGCTTCAGGCACGGTATATTCGCCGAAGTGAAAAATACTGGCTGCCAGCACGGCATCGGCCAAGCCCTTCGTCACGCCTTCCACCAGGTGATCGAGGTTGCCCACACCACCCGAGGCAATCACCGGCACCGCAACCGCATTAGAGATTCGCGATGTCAGGTCAAGATCGAAACCGTTCTTAGTGCCGTCGCGATCCATACTGGTCAACAGGATCTCGCCCGCACCGTAATCCACCATACGAATCGCCCATTCCACCGCATCAATGCCGGTCGCATTGCGGCCACCGTGGGTGAAAATCTCCCAGCGCGGTGAACCATCGGCATTGGGCGCAACCTGCTTGGCGTCAATGGCAATGACGATGCATTGCGAACCGAACTTGTCTGCAGCGGCTTTAACAAACTCCGGCTTTTTAATCGCGGCGGAGTTGATGCCCACTTTGTCGGCACCGGCATTCAGCATATTGCGAATATCTGCAAGCTCACGAATACCGCCGCCAACGGTCAGCGGAATAAACACCTCGGCAGCAATCTGTTCTACGGTGTGTACGGTGGTATCGCGCCCTTCGTGGGTAGCCGTAATATCGAGAAAGGTAATTTCGTCTGCGCCCTGATCATTGTAGCGCCGTGCTATTTCAACCGGATCACCGGCATCACGAATACCGACAAAATTGACGCCTTTGACAACGCGGCCATTATCAACGTCCAGGCAGGGAATAATACGTTTTGCCAGTGTCATTACTTACTCCAATTGAGCACGATCAACTCAGCGCCTATTCGTCACAGAACTGCTGGGCCTCGGCAACGTCGAGGGTGCCTTCATAAATCGCACGCCCCGTAATTGCGCCTAAAACACCCTGTTCGGAAACGGCCTTAAGTGCGCGAATATCGTCCATATTGGTAATGCCACCCGAGGCAATGACTGGAATCGATGAAGCCTGCGCCATGGTCAGTGTCTGTTCAACATTCACACCCTGCATCATGCCGTCGCGGGCGATATCGGTATAAACAATGGAAGACACTCCATCTTGTTCAAAGCGTTTGGCCAACTCAGTGGCAAGCACCTCCGACACTTCCGCCCAACCATCAGTAGCTACACGGCCGTCCTTTGCATCCAAGCCCACAATCACATGGCCTTCAAATTCCTTGCAGGCCTCGGCAACGAAAGCGGGTTCCTTCACGGCCTTGGTGCCAATAATCACATAGCTAACGCCAGCGTCGAGGTAGCGCTCGATAGTATGCAAGGAACGGATACCACCACCAATTTGAATCGGCAGTTTGGGGTAGGCTTTGGCAATAGCCGTAACGGCCTCACCATTAACCGGCTCGCCTTCAAAGGCACCATTGAGATCTACCAAATGTAGCCGGCGACAACCGGCCTCCACCCAACGAGCGGCCATTTCGACAGGATCGTTGCCGTACACCGTTGAGTCATCCATAACACCCTGTTTCAGGCGTACACACTGGCCATCTTTTAAATCAATTGCGGGAATAATTAACATAGTCATATCCCCTCACCCTGACACCCCCCATTGGGAATGCGCTAAAGCGAGGGCTCTCCATTCCAATTCAAAAAGTTTTGCAACAACTGCAAGCCTGCCTCACCGCTCTTCTCCGGATGAAACTGGGCTGCAAACACATTGTCCCGCGAAAGCACCGAGTGAAACTCTCTGCCGTAATCACTGACACCTGTTACCAGAGCCGTGTCGGCAACCGTCACAAAATAACTGTGCACAAAATAAAACCGGCTGCCATCAGCAATCCCCTTCCACAAGGGGTGGGCCTTGCGCTGCACAACATTGTTCCACCCCATATGGGGCACTTTCAGCTTGTGACCGTCGGCGTCCTTGTGGTTCTCACCAAAAAAAAGTACGTCGCCCTGCACCAACCCCAGACAGTCCACGCCACCGTTTTCTTCACTGCGATCCATCAGCGCCTGCATGCCTACACACACGGCCAACACCGGTTTGCCGGCATCGATGCACTGGCTGACAACCTCACCCAGCCCAAGACGGCGAATTTCAGCCATGCAGTCACGGATAGCGCCAACACCGGGAAAGATCACCCGGTCGGCGCTGCGAATAAGCTCGGCGTCGTCCGTTACCCGAACATCCAGCTCACCACCGATCTTCGCCAGCGCACTGGCGACAGAATGCAGATTACCCATCCCGTAATCGATGACGGCAACAGAGGGAAGTGACATGCTTAATTCCTAATGTGTGACGGTGTTACAGACTGCCCTTGGTCGACGGCATGATGCCCGCCATGCGCTCATCCTGAGAGAGCGCCATGCGCAACGCGCGTCCAAAGGCTTTGAATACCGTTTCTGCCTGATGATGCGTATTGTGGCCGCGGATATTGTCCACGTGCAGGGTGACTTTGGCGTGATTGACAAAGCCTTGAAAGAATTCAATAAAGAGGTCTACGTCAAAGCCGCCAACCTGGCCACGGGTAAAGGGGACGTGAAATTCCAGCCCAGGGCGGCCGGAAAAGTCTATAACAACCCGCGACAATGCCTCGTCCAGCGGCACGTAAGAGTGGCCGTAACGCACAATGCCTTTTTTGTCGCCTACCGCCTCGGCTACCGCTTGCCCCAGCGTGATGCCGATATCTTCAACCGTGTGGTGGTCATCAATGTGAAGATCACCCACCGCTTTGATATCCAGATCAATCAAGCCGTGGCGCGCTATCTGGTCCATCATATGATCCAGAAAGGGAACACCCGTCTCGAAGTTGGCCGCACCGGTACCGTCCAGATTCACGCTTGCGGTGATCTGCGTCTCCAGTGTGTTGCGGGTGATTGTTGCCTTGCGCTGCGCCATTGAAGGCCTCATGCTCTTGTTTAACGATGCGGTATTATAGAAAATCCCTCGCTCCATTACAGCCACTAAATCACGCTGAAAGCCAATACAGCCAACAACTTCGGTAAATATCGCCATGCCGGTTATCGCAGAACTCGTATCCCAGCCCTCAGAGCAAGACCTCATAGACCTCAGCAAAACCTATGAAGGTCACATTGAATGGCTGCAGGCCACCCTCGAAGGCCCCGATTTGATGGTGGGTGGACGCTTCAACGACCGCTTGGTTGCGGCCTTTGTGCTGGTCGACAAACAATCCCACTGGAGCCTGGAGCGCCTGCAAGTGCGTGAGATCACTCGCCGCCGCGGGGTCGCCCGGCAAACCCTGCAGTCGGCATTAAAAACACTCAATATCGACAAACCAGTGAGTGTCGATCTCAGTGCCCACCCAGAACTGCAGCCTCTGTTCGAAGCAGTGGGCTTTGCGCCGCAGCAGGAGCGGTCACTGCAATGGCAACCGTGAGCACAGCCAGAAAACCCTTCGCCGAGCGCGTACTGAGCTGGTTTGACAAACACGGCCGCAAGGACCTGCCCTGGCAGCAAGATATTTCGCCCTACCGGGTGTGGGTGTCTGAAATCATGTTGCAACAGACCCAAGTCAACACCGTCATCCCCTATTATCTGGACTTCATGAAGATCTTTCCCAGCGTGCAGCGGCTGGCCAGGGCCCCTATTGATCAAGTGCTTCACCAATGGACAGGACTCGGGTACTACGCCAGAGCACGCAACCTGCACAAAACCGCTCAGAAAATCGTCAGCGAGCACCAGGGCGAATTCCCGACCAGCGTTGACGAATTGGAGAACTTACCCGGCATCGGCCGCTCTACCGCCGGCGCCATCATCTCAATCGCCTTCAAAAAGCGGGCCCCAATACTCGACGGCAACGTCAAACGGGTACTTGCGCGTCATCAGACCATCGGCGGCTGGCCGGGAGAAAGCGCCACGCTCAAAGCCCTGTGGGAAGCCACCGAACAGGTAACGCCGGACAAACGCATCGCCGCCTATACCCAGGCCATTATGGATTTAGGCGCAACCCTCTGCACTCGCAGCAAACCCAGGTGCAGCGAATGCCCGGTAGCCGATGATTGCCTGGCGCTGGCCAGCGGCAGCCAGAGCGAATACCCCGGGAAAAAGCCTAAAAAAGCGCTACCCGTAAAAACCACGCAGATGCTGATGATAGAAGGCCCACAGCAGCAATGGCTGCTGGAACAGCGCCCCGCAAGTGGCATTTGGGGGGGGTTGTGGAGCTTCCCGGAACTGACAACAGAAGAAGCCGCTGAAGATTACTGCTTCTCACGCTTTGGCGAACGCTGCGAAGTGACGCCCTGGCCCACACTGCGCCACACCTTCAGCCACTACCACCTCGATATCCAGCCTGTGCATGTCAAACTGAGCAAGCTACCAGCCACTATCATGGAAGATGACCGCCTGCTCTGGTATAACAGCCCCTCTGCACCCGCTGTCGGACTGGCAGCGCCAGTCAAAAAGCTGCTGGGCAAACTGCTCAGCCAGGAAACCATTCAGCCAGACGAGAAATCATGAGCCGCACCGTATTCTGCCGCAAATACCAACAGGAACTCGCAGGCCTGAACGCGCCGCCCTTCCCCGGCGAACGCGGCCAGGACATTTACGACAACGTCTCTCAGAAGGCTTGGGCCGAATGGCAAGCGCACCAGACTATGCTCATCAACGAAAAGCAGCTCAGCATGATGGACCCGGAATCGCGAAAATACCTGCAAAGCGAAATGGAAAAGTTCCTGTCTGGTCAAGATTTCGACAAAGCCGAAGGATATGTACCCCCAAGTGACTAAGCTCGCTTGACTCTGGCAGGGCGAAACGGTTTAATACGCGCCTTCGCAATACCTGCTATTTGCCCAGATAGCTCAGTCGGTAGAGCAGGGGATTGAAAATCCCCGTGTCGGTGGTTCGATTCCGCCTCTGGGCACCACTACTTTCAACGACTTACCACCAACGTCAACTTGTCGTCTTTGGGCACTGTGCCCACATTTGTGCCCTCGATGCGCTCGGCCGCCGACAGCAAATGATCGGCTGCCAGATGGGCATAGCGCAGCACCATCTCCACACTCGACCATCCACCGAGCTCCTGCAATTCCTGCAGGGACGTACCGCTTTGGACGTGCCAGGACGCCCACGTGTGGCGCAAATCATGCCAGCGAAAGTTCTCGATGCCCGCCCGTTTTTTTGCCGCCGCCCACGCTTTGGTGGAGGTGCGCTGCACCGGCTGGCCCCGATAGGTAAACACGAACGTGTCGTGTCGCCCCCGTCGCGTATCCAGAACAGCCAGGGCATCGCGGTTGAGGGGCACCGCAATCGCGTGACCTGACTTGGACTCATCGGCATGGATCCACGCCACACGTCGCACGGTATCCACCTGATCCCACCGCAGATAACTGACGTTGTGCTGACGCAACCCCGTTGCCAGGGTAAAGCGCGCCATCTCCGCTAGGTGCGCAGGCAACTCATCGAGTAATCGTTCCGCCTCGTCACGCGTGATCCATCGAATGCGTTTTTTGGCTTCCGGAAACAACTTCACCCGGGGCACCTGAGCCACCCATTCCCAATCATCGCGCGCCGCGCGCAAAATCGCGCGGACCAGCGCCAGGTAACGATTGGCTGTGGGCGCACTGGCTTCGGCTTTCTTGCGCTGCCCGATCTGATCGATAAGCTCGCGGTCAATATCGTCCAACCACTTATCGCCCAAAAAAGGGTGTAGCCATCTCAGCTTCGCCAGATCTTTCTGGTGATCCGCCTTATGGGTTGTCTCCATACTCCATCGCACCACGGCCTCCTGCCAGGTGCGTCGTGGCTTCTCGCCCAGGCGGTGAACCCGCCAGAGCTGAGCCTTCAAGTGGTCATGGTATTCTTGGGCCTGTTCCCGGTCCCCAGTCCCAGTAGAGCGTCGTATGAGCGCCCCGCCGGGGCTGGAGATCTTGACCCACCAGACCGAACCGCGTTTGTAGAGTGACATCGTGAAACCTCCGTCTCACAGCCACTTAGCGGCGCTTGCCCACCCACAGGATAGTGCGCGC
>JBFKDP010000052.1:0-16179 GCA_041619575.1 Litorivivens sp. | reverse complement strand
TCCCATTCACCGCGGCTGATATAGGTACGCGCCAGCTGGCTTGATAGCTCGAGGGCTTTCTGTTCGTCTTTCTTGTCAGCGTAACGGGAGTTAGTGGTGGTTACGCATGCCGCGAGCATCGACATGAGTGCAATTAGACAGAACTGTGAGACGCGAACTTTCAGTTTCATTTAGTGTTCACCAGCTTGATTGCCTGAATATTTTCCGCACGCGAAACATGCCGGGCATTTCGTTTGGTGCGATCAATCACCTGCCCAGCCAATTGGCCGCACGCAGCATCGATATCATCACCGCGCGTAGTGCGCACGGTGGTCACAAAGCCCGCATCTGTCAACACCTGCCAGAAGCGGTTAACCGCATTCTTGCTGGGGCGCTGATAGTCGGACAGCGAAAACGGATTGAAGGGAATCAGATTAATTTTGCAGGGAAAATCCTTGAGCAGCGCGCTGAGTTCCATCGCATGCTCTCGCTGGTCGTTAACACCTGCGATGAGGGTATATTCGATAGTGACCACACGATGTGTATCGGGCTGCGCGGCGATATAGTGGCGACAGGCCTCAAGCAACTCCGCAATCGGATAACGTCTATTTACCGGCACCAGCTCACTGCGCAGGGTATCGTTCGGTGCGTGCAATGAAATTGCCAGTGACACTTGCGAAACCTCGGCCAGTTTGTACAAAGCCGGTACAACGCCAGAGGTGCTCAAGGTTACCCGGCGTTTGGAGATGCCATAGCCCAGGTCGTCCATCATCAGACTGGTGGCCGCGACCACATTGTCAAAATTCAGCAACGGCTCACCCATCCCCATCATTACGACATTGGTTACAACGCGTTTGCTATGGGAAGGAAATCCATCGTAGGACTGAATAGCAAGCCAGACCTGGCCGATAATTTCAGCCGCCGTCAGGTCGCGCTGAAAGCCCTGCTTACCTGTTGAGCAAAAGCTGCAATCCAGACTACAACCTACCTGGGACGAGACACACAACGTTGCGCGGTCACCGTCCGGAATCAACACTGTCTCAACGACATTGCCACCACCCACGCCGATGGCCCATTTGCGGGTGCCGTCTTTGGAGTCGTGCTGGCTGATAACCTGTGGCGGGCGAATTTCAGCAAGGCTTTTAAGGCGCTCACGCAGGGCCTTACCAATATCCGTCATTTCGTCGAAGTCGGATACACCGCGGTGATGTATCCACTTCATGATCTGCTGGGCACGAAAAGGCTTCTCGCCCAGCGAAACCATAAAATCGGCCATCTGCGCGCGCGTCATTCCCAGCAGATTAACTGCCTGTGTATTTTGCGCGTTTGCAGCTTCATTCATGGTTTTGGCTCGTTGTCTTCGCTAGATCAGGCGCGGTCGCACAGTTCGCTAGTCGCGAAGAAAAAAGCAATTTCGCGAGCAGCAGATTCTGTGGAATCCGAACCGTGTACAGCATTGGCATCAATAGATTCTGCAAAGTCAGCGCGAATAGTGCCCGCCTCAGCTTCTTTTGGATTCGTTGCCCCCATCAGCTCACGGTTTTTGCTGACGGCGCCTTCACCTTCCAAGACCTGGACAGTGACCGGGCCTGACGTCATAAACTCAACCAGAGCCGGGAAAAAGGGACGACCTTTGTGCTCAGCGTAAAAGCCTTCAGCCTGCTCTCGACTCAGGCGCAGCATTTTGGCGCCAACAATACGCAAACCGGCGTTTTCAAAACGGCTATAGATTTCGCCGATAACGTTTTTGGCTACTGCGTCCGGCTTAACGATCGAAAGAGTACGCTCAACACCCATCTGTAATATTCTCCAATAAAATCAATGCATTTAAAAAAACCTGCAAGTACGCAGGTTCAGTCACAAAATCCTCTAATTATAAGCTTTTCAGGGTCAAATGAATACGCTGACTGCAATTAATCTCCTGAATAGCCTAGCCTGCGCGAAGCCCCGCCCCACGCAGCCGCTGGACAGCATTACGGACCTGCTCAGCGGCAAAATCGACCTCTTCATCCGTGGTATAACGACCCAGGCTAAACCGGACAGAACTCAGCGCCAGTGCCTCGCTGCGACCAATGGCGCGCAAGACATAGGACGGCTCCAGTGTGGCCGAAGCGCAAGCGGAACCCGTCGATACCGCGAGGTCTTTCAGGGCCATCAACAAGGACTCACCATCGACATCAGCGAAACTGATATTGATTATTCCGGGCCAGCCGCCATTACCGCCATTGATTTCCACGCCACCCAACTGGCTTATGGGGGCCCAGAAGCGCTGCCGCAAGTGGCTCAGCTCTTCCCGATCCCGACCCATGCGCCCAGAGGCCACCGCCGCAGCTTCTCCCAAACCGACAATCTGGTGGGTGGCTAGAGTGCCAGAACGCATACCGCGCTCGTGACCGCCACCGTGCAATTGGGGTGAAAGACGGCACTGGGATTTGCGCTTGACGTAAAGCGCGCCGATACCCTTGGGGCCATAAATTTTGTGTGCCGACACCGACAGCAGATCGACATCCAGGCTGGAAAGGTCAAGCTCAAGCTTTCCCACACTCTGCGCCGCATCGACGTGGAAGAACGCTTGGTGATTGGCACAGAGCGCTGACAATTGGGCGATGTTATTGACTGACCCCAATTCATTGTTGACGTGCATCAGGCTAACCAGAATGGTGTCTTCACGCAGCGCAGCAGCCAGCTTTTCCTCAGCGATACAACCCTGCGCATCCGGCTCCAGATAGGTGATTTCAAAACCCCGCTCGGCCAAGGCTGCGCAAGTGTCCAGCACGGCCTTATGTTCGATCTTCGACGTGACTACGTGGCGCCCGCGCGCTGAATAGCTCTCAGCGACGCCCTTGATTGCGAGATTATTGGCCTCAGTTGCACCGGAGGTCCACACGATTTCACGACTATCTGCACCCAACAAATCGGCCAGCTGGCGGCGTGCATTTTCAACAGCCTCCTCAGCCTTCCAACCTAGCAGATGTGAACGCGATGCAGGATTTCCAAAGTTTCCACTGCGCGTCAGACAGGCGCACATCTTCTCGGCGACCGCCTCGTCAACGGGGGTCGTCGCGGCATAGTCCAGATAAACTGGCAATTGCATGCCTCCTCCTCTCAAGGGCAGGCGGTCGAAGCGCTTACTCGACCACCGTCATGGCAATGTGTTGGAGCTCCCGGTCGCGGTCACGCTCGCGAGCGTGCTGGCGTTCGGCGATCATTTTGACCTCCCGGCGTTCGACCAGACTGGCGAGGCTGATGCCACTCAGAAACTGGTGAATCTGGACGCTGAGGTCGGACCACAAGTGGTGGGTCAAACAGACTTCACCCTCCTGGCAGTTGGCCTCACCGGAACAATTGGTGGCATCAACGCTTTCATCAACCGCATCGATAATATCGGCGATAAAGGTTTCGCTGGTCGATTTGTCCAGTCGGTAACCACCACCGGGACCACGGATACTGGCAACCAGCCCCCGCCGACGCAGCTTGGCAAACAACTGTTCCAAGTAAGACAGCGAAATATGCTGGCGAGAAGAAATCTCAGACAAGCTGACCGGACCCTGATCCGAATGCAGTGCCAGATCCAGCATTGCCGTCACCGCGTAACGACCCTTGGTTGTCAGCCTCACGAGGACCTCCCCACCGTGACAGTGTTCAACAGCTTTACGCTCTTCATTTCACACCCTGCTTCACGTCGGTCGTTTCACTGCCACCATCTGTTTTCGGGTGGCGCAACTGGTACTGTGTCGACGTCAAAATGCCGCGCAGGATATTGATCTCCATATCATCGGGGCGCGCACGATTGTAGAGGCGGCGCAGCCGTGTCATGAGTTGCTTTGGTGCCTTGGGATTGAGAAAGCCAAGCTCTAGGAGGGTTTCCTCCAGGTGCTCGAAGTAACGCTGCAACTGATCCGTGGTGGCAGGCGGCTGATCCCATTCGGCCAGCGCATCGTCCGTGAGATCATCGGCCAGATGCGTCATGCGCAACTCGTAGCTGAGCACTTGTACTGCCATCGCAAGGTTCAGTGAACTGTATTCTTCATTCGCCGGAATATTGACGTGCAGATGGCAGAGCTGAAGTTCCTCATTGGTCAAACCGCGATCTTCGCGACCGAAAACGAAGGCCACCTCATGTTTGGCCGCTTCAGCGTAGGCGCGCTGGGCACAGTGCCTTGGATCCAGCAAGGGCCAGGGAATTCTACGCCCTCGTGCGCTGGTACCCACCACCAGCCCACAATCGGCAACGGCCTCTTCAAGGGTTTCGCATACCAGAGCATCCTCGAGTACGTCGGTCGCACTGGATGCGCGCCAAGTCGCCTCGTCGTGTGGAAATTTCCTCGGTGCGACCAGCATCAACTTGGCCAGACCCATATTTTTCATGGCGCGAGCAACCGCCCCGATGTTGCCAGGGTGGGAGGTGTTGACCAGTACGATGCGGATATTATCTAAAGCCATAGTCCGCTACTCCGCCGCCGCTTGTGTCGCAATCTCACGAATGCGCTGAACCATTGCCCGCAAACCGTTGCCGCGCGTTGGACTCAAATGCCGCATTAGATCGAGCTCATCAAAATACGCGTCAATATCGAAGGCCAATATATCGGCAGCAGTTTTGTTGTTGTATGCACTCAGAATCACACCCAAAAGCCCTTTGACAATATAGGCGTCGCTGTCAGCAACAAAACGATAGACGCCCTTGTCAGCTTCGTGCTCCAGCCAGACCTGACTCTGGCAACCACGTATCAGACGGTCATCCGTTTTTAGCTCGTCAGGCATTGCAGGCAATTCCTTGCCCAAATCGATAATGTACTTGTAGCGATCTTCCCAGCTATCGAAGAAGCCCAACGTATCGATAATATCTTCCGGCCCAATACTCTGGCCGAAGGGGTTTTCGCTCGCAATTGCAGTCATGGGTGTACCTGTTCTAATAAAACATACCGGTTTCGAGCTGCGCCTCTTCCGACATCATGTCGCGACTCCAGGGCGGATCAAAGACCAGTTCAACCGCAACCTTGCTGACATTCGGCACCTGCGCAACACGGTATTCTACGTCGCCGACCAGCACCGGACCCATGCCACAGCCAGGCGCCGTCAAAGTCATTTCGATGGCGACGCGTTTTGCCGACTGGTCGATGTCCACCTTGTATATCAAGCCGAGGTTGACCAAATCGACAGGAATTTCTGGATCGAAAACCGTTTGCAGGGCTTCCCAGACTTGCTCTTCCCGAATCTGATCGTCGTCGGGTTCAGCAAAGCTCAGCACTTCAGGTTCAAGACCCAGCGCTGCCGCGTCAGTACCATCGACCCGCACCATATTGCCATTCCAGGTGACAGTGTAATTGCCACCCAGCGACTGGGTGATGGTGACAAAGGTATCCTTGGGGATTGTTACCGGAGTACCAACCGGCACAATGCGTCCGGGGCAATCGGTGACCGTGGCCACCATTCTTCTTTCGACCATTGGTCAGCTCACACTAAAACTTTCACCGCAGCCACACTCGTCAGCCACGTTGGGATTGATAAATTTGAGGGTGCGGTTCAATCCCTCTTTTGTATAGTCAATCTGGGTACCGCGAACCATGCCCATAGCCTGAGACGTCACCAGCAGCTTCACACCGTTATCGAGGGCAAACTCGGTGTCGTCAGCGCCAGGCTGATCAACAATATCAATGACATATTTGTAGCCGGTACAGCCGCTCTCTTTGACAGAAAGCCGAATGGCTCCACTATCGCGACCTTCGAGCTGCTTGCGAAAATGTGCCTGAGCCGCTTCGGTCACCGTGACGGCTTGTTCCGGGTTAAAGGTCTCAACACTCATGCTGTCAACTCCACACCATCCTTAGGGTCTTAGAACGATCTACATCAAAAAAGTTTTGGCTTTTTCCAACGCCGCAAACAACCTGTCCACATCATCGCGGGTGTTATACAGGGCAAACGAAGCCCTTGCAGTGCCGGGAATGCCAAACTGTTTCATAATTGGTTGCGCGCAGTGGTCACCTGTGCGCACGGCCACCCCCTGCTGATCAAGCAGCATGCCGATATCTGCCGGGTGAGCGCCTTCCAACAAAAAACTGAAAGCGCCGGCTATCTGGCTAGCGCAGCCCACCCGCCGCAGTCCCTCGCACTGGCCGGCTCGCTTATGAACATAGGCCAGCAAGTCGTGCTCGTAGCGGGCCAGCGCATCGCGATCCAATGCAGCCAAGTAATCAACCGCAGCCGCGAGACCGATCGCACCCGCTATATTGGGTGTACCCGCTTCAAACTTGTATGGCAGTTCGTTGTAGGTGGTGCCAGCAAAACTTACAGTCTTTATCATTTCGCCGCCCCCCTGGTAAGGCGGCATTGCGTCCAGCAGCTCCGCTTTACCGTAGAGTGCACCGATGCCCGTGGGGCCGTACATTTTGTGGCCTGAGAAAGCATAAAAGTCGCAGTCTAGCGCCTGAACATCCACAGCAAAATGGGGCACACCCTGGGCACCATCGATCAGCACCCTGGCGTCGTAACGGTGCGCTTGTTCAATAATGTCAGCAATGGGGTTAACCGTTCCTAAAGCATTTGATACATGACCTACAGCCACCAGTTTCACGCGCTCATCCAATAGCGCGGCATAGGCCTGCATATCAATCTCGCCGTCGGCTGATACCGGAATTGCAAGGACTTCAGCACCGCAGCTTTGCGCCACCATCTGCCAGGGCACAATATTCGAATGATGCTCCATTGCCGAAACAAGCACACGATCGCCCGCCTTCAGAACCTGCCGAGCATAAGTGCTGGCAACCAGGTTGATAGACTCTGTCGTGCCGCGCGTCCAGATGATTTCCTGACTGCTGCCGGCGTTGATAAAGGCCTGCACTTTTTGTCGGGCTTGCTCAAAGGCCAGTGTTGCCCGATCACTTAGGGTATGAGCGCCGCGGTGAACATTGGAGTTGTCACGCTCATAATAGCCCGACAAGGCATCAATTACGGCCTGTGGCTTTTGCGTGGTCGCGGCATTATCAAGATACACTAGTGGCGTGCCATTGACCTCCTGCCTAAGCGCGGGAAAATCGCCGCGCACTTTATCAACGTCAAAGCCGGATTTCACTTCCAGAGCAGCTTCGGTCATGCTGCACGCCCTTCGCGCTGGCGATCAAACTTTTTCACAAAAAGTGCTGACACACGCGGCGTCAGGTAATCGCGCACTGCGGTGTGAGGAATTTGCTCCAGCAACTCATTGATAAAACCAAAGCTGAGCATGATCTCCGCGCGCTGACGATCAACACCGCGACTCTGCAAATAGTAGAGCGCCTTTTCATCGAGCTGGGCAATCGTGGCGCCGTGACTGCATTTCACATCGTCTGCGTAGATTTCCAGTTCAGGCTTGGTATCGATTTCCGCGTCGTGGCTGGTGAGAAGATTCTTGTTGCTCAGATCAGCAACCGTCTTCTGCGCGTCCGGGTGAATATGAATCCGACCGTTAAACACAGCCTTGCCACTGTCACCGATAATGCCCCGAAACACCTCGTGGGTCGTACAGTTAGGTACGCGATGTTCAATGCTGGTGTGAAAATCAACCAAGTGTTTATTGTGGGGCAGATAGATGCCCTGTATTCCACAATGAGCGCCCTCACCTCGGTGATTCACCACTACATCGCTGCGCTGCAAAATACTGCCCAGGCTCATCATAAAACTGTTGAAGGTAGCGTCCCGATCGAGATTGACGTGCACACCACCAATATGCAGCGCGTGCTCTTCTTCCAGATGCAACTGATAGTGGGTCAACCGCGCGTTGGCGTCGAGCTGGACCTCCGTCAGAGCATTGGCAAAGCTGTTCTGAACATCCGCACTGCTGCTGTAATGCTCGACAACTGTCGCTTCCGCGCTGGTTTCCACATGAATCAGCAGACGCTGATTGACTGAAAAACTTTGCGCCTGGGCAGTACTGATATGATGTATGTACACCGGCTGTTTCAGTACAGCATTGGCGGCGACGTGCACGAACACGCCTTCACGCAGCCAGGCGTCGTTGAGCGCTGCAAACAGGTGAGATTCAGTTTCAGCAATGGTGCCCAGCTTCGCCAAAATAGCTTGCTGCTGATCTGCATTGGCCTCTGAAAATCGCACGCAGCTCAGGCCTTCGGGCCACTGTTCACTGGACAGTTCCTCAGAGTAAACGCCGTTGATAAAGACCAGTGTGCAAGCATCCAGGCCGGGGATAATCTCCGGCTGCGTCACTTCAGCCAATTGTGTGGGCTGCGGCCAGCGCAAATACTCGCCGTTTTCCAGCGACTGTAAACTGGTGTATTTCCAGTTCTCCGTCTTGCGCGTCGGAAACGGTGTAACCTTCCAGTGTTCCCGGCCACGCTGATTTAGAGCGTCAAGCCAGGTCAGACGGGTTTCGGGCTGCAGCGCTGCAGCATGTTGAGAAAATGCTGTCATCACGCGACCTCTTGAGTGATCCAGCCGTAGCCTTTTTCTTCCAATTCAAGTGCCAGTGAACGATCACCCGACTTGATGATGCGACCACCGGACAGTACGTGTACATAATCCGGCTGAATGTAGGTCAGCAAACGCTGATAGTGAGTAACCAGAATAAAAGAGCGCTCAGGTGAACGCATGGCGTTTACGCCGTCCGCAACAACTTGCAGAGCGTCGATATCCAGACCGGAGTCGGTTTCGTCCATAACGCACAACGAGGGCTCAAGCAGCATCATCTGCATTAATTCATTGCGCTTTTTCTCACCACCAGAAAAGCCTTCGTTGACGCCGCGCTTTAAAAACTGTGCATCCAGGTTCACAGCCTTGCACTTCTCCCGCGCCAGTTTCATGAACTGAACAGAATCGATGGCTTCAAGACCGCGATGCTCGCGAACAGCGTCCACCGAGGTTTTCAGAAATTCCATATTGCTGACACCGGGGATTTCTACCGGGTACTGAAAGGCGAGAAACAGACCTTCGCGAGCTCGCTCTTCACACTCCATATCCAGCAGATTTTTCCCGTGAAAATCTACGCTGCCACTGCTCACCTCGTAGCCTTCGCGACCTGCCAGAACGTGACCAAGAGTACTTTTGCCGGAGCCATTCGGGCCCATAATAGCGTGCACTTCACCTGGCTTAACGTCGAGGGACAGGCCTTTCAGAATCTCTTTTTCGCCTACCTTGGCGCGCAGGTCTTTAATCGACAACATTGACTCAATATCTCCGGGTTCTCTGTCTATGTAAAAAGGTCTATAGCCAAAAGAGTCTATAAACAACAGGGTCTGTAAAAACGTGATGACCGGCCAGAAGCAGCCCTAGCCCACCGAACCTTCCAAGCTGACTTCCAGCAATTTGCCAGCTTCTACAGCAAATTCCATCGGCAACTCCTTGAAAACTTCTTTACAGAAGCCGTTCACGATAAGGGAAACCGCCTTTTCCGGGTCCAGGCCACGCTGTCGACACAAATACAGTTGGTCATCACTCACTTTTGACGTGGTTGCCTCGTGCTCGATAACCGCGCTGGGGTTACGGCTTTCGATATAGGGAAAGGTATGTGCACCGCAGCGATCACCGATCAACAGCGAATCACACTGGGTGTAATTGCGTGCACCCTCGGCACGCTGACTCATACGCACCAAACCGCGATAGGCATTCTGACTACGCCCCGCCGATATCCCTTTGGAGATAATGGTCGAGCGTGTGTTTTTGCCCATATGGATCATCTTGGTGCCGGTATCCGCCTGCTGAAAATTGTTGGTCAGGGCCACCGAGTAAAACTCACCAATGCTGTTGTCGCCGCGAAGGACTACGCTGGGGTATTTCCAGGTTACCGCTGAGCCGGTCTCTACCTGCGTCCAGGAAATCTTGGCGTTATTGTGGCAAACACCACGCTTGGTGACGAAATTGTAGATACCACCCTTGCCTTCGGAATCACCGGGGTACCAGTTCTGGACAGTGGAGTATTTGATCTGGGCATCGTCGAGTGCGACAAGCTCAACCACAGCCGCGTGCAACTGGTTTTCATCCCGCATAGGCGCCGTGCAACCTTCAAGGTAGCTAACGTGGCTGCCTTCCTCCGCAATAATCAGTGTGCGCTCGAACTGGCCGGTTTTAGCCTCGTTGATACGAAAATACGTCGAGAGCTCCATCGGGCAGCGCACGCCCTTGGGTATATAGACAAAAGAGCCGTCACTGAAAACCGCGCTGTTCAAGGCCGCGAAGAAATTGTCTTTGCGAGGCACCACACTGCCGAGGTACTTCTTCACCAACTCCGGATATTCGTGAACCGCCTCAGAGATTGAGCAGAACACCACTCCGGCCTCGAGCAACTTGCCGCGAAAGGTGGTACCCACTGATACAGAGTCAAAGACTGCATCCACAGCAACACCGGCCAGCATTTCCTGCTCGTGCAGTGGGATGCCCAGTTTTTCGTAGGTTCGCAGTAGCTCAGGGTCGACTTCATCCAGGCTTTTGGGCTTGTCTTCCATGCTTTTGGGCGCCGAGAAATACGACAAGGCCTGAAAGTCCACTTTCGGATACTTTACATGGGCCCAATCGGGCTCTTCCATCTCAAGCCAGTCACGGTAGGCCTTGAGCCGCCAATCCAGCATCCACTCGGGCTCACCCTTTTTGGCAGAAATAAACCGAATAACGTCTTCATCGAGCCCCGGTGCCAGCGTATCCGACTCCACATCGGTGTAAAAACCAGCCGCGTAGTCATTTTTCAGGAGGGAATCAATATGTGCCTGTTCGCCTTGTGACATAGGAGGAAACTCAAAACTCTCTAAAATTCAATTGGTTGGCTTTCTAGCCGAGTACAAAGGCCACGCCAAAAACTCCGTAACCACACTGCGTATTTTGACAAACCTTAGTAAAATACTCAACTATTATACGGTGCGCCCGCGCATTATAGCAGGCAGCCCACTTTCAGCCTCTCCGCCGCATTGATTACCCCTCCTTCAGACTTGCCCCAGCCCTTTTTACACATGCGTTACAAAACCTTTACACCACGCCGACAAAGAATTGCACAACAACCGGTCTAAAAATCCGGCAGTGGCCCACGGCACTGCCCTATAAACCCACCAACTGCCGGAGCAACCCTTGAACATGCAACGTACCTATTCACCCCTAAAAATAAACAAGCAATTACTACTCGCCCTGTTATCGTGCTGGATACTTCTGCTATCAGGTTGCAGTGATGATGACGACGATGACATCGCCAGTTTTGGAGGTTCCCTGCGTATGGTGAACGCCATCAGTGGTGCTGGGGAAGTCGGCTTTAGGATTTCGGACACCAACCAAAGCAGCGCAAAGTTCGGCTACGCCAGCGCCGAGGTAAGCCTGATTGATGGCGAGAAACCCCTGTCCTTCTATAGCGTGAATGCCGACGGCATTGAGCAGGATATTTACACGGAGTTCTCCTACCACCTGAACAATTACCAGGACGTCTTACTGTTCCTTTATGGAACGCCTGAAAATATTCAGCATCTGTTTGTGGAAGTGGACTACGTCGATAGCGACAGCGCGGATATACCCCTTGCCGGGTTTCTAAACCTGTCGGCACAGCCAGCGCTCGATCTCTACCTGACAGATGACACAACCGGCATTCACGAGGTGGAACCGACGCTGAGCGCTCAAAGCCAGAGCTTTTCGGGCATGGCTGCACTAGAGCTGGACACCTATGAAATACAGATTGTGGAAGGCGGCACCAAGAACATTCTCTACGATGCCGGCTTTACGGCCATTGGCGAGATTGAAAACCACTTCTATATCGCCTTTGACAGCGGCAGCGGCTTGCGGGTTCTGCAGATATCGGCGGATGATGAAAGCCTACAGCTGATCGATGAAGAGGCCGCGACACAACTGTCATTCATCAACGCCATCGCAGACAGCTCCCCCGTTGACGTATATTTTGGTGATATGTCCACACCACCGATCTTTGAGAATGTCGCCTTCGGCGCCACGGTAAGCTATCTGCCTCAGGATGCCGGCTTGGAAAGCATCAATATCACCCCTCACGGCAGCACAACCCCCTTTATCTACGAAAGCGACATTGTGCTCTCCCCAGGAGAATACCAGTCACTCGTGGTTGCCGGACTGGCCGGTGATTCGATTCAACATACACTGCTATTGGATAACAGTGAAAAAATCGCGGACAGGGCTAGGCTGCGCTTCGTCCACGCTTCCGCCAGTAATGAAGCGATCAACGTCTATTTTCGCGTGCCCGGCCAACCCGTCGGCGACGCCAGCCCCATTGTCAGCGCACTTGATTTTCTGCACAGCTATGCCTTTGAGCTGAGCAGCGGCAACTATGAAGTGACGATTATTCAAAGCGACAATGAAGCGACCGTTATCAGTACCTACCCAATCACGCTGGCAAATAACGAGATCGTTGATATGTTTCTGACGGACAGTAATGGTGGCGGCACACCCGGAAAGCTGACTCACAGCACACGCTGAATCAGTCCTCGGGCTCCCAGACAAAACGCCAACCGGCCAGACGCCGGGCAAAGCCCTCGCAGATCCAGAGATCTGCAACGGCTGCGAGTTCACCATTCAGATATATCAGTGGCAGACGGTTGCGCAGCCAGGGCGGAACTCCTGCCTCCTGCAGAAGTTTCTTTAAGCGCTGGGAGTGGGGTCTCCCCGCTGGCTGGCAACGCTCGCCACCGCGTCGTAGGCGCACCGTGAAATCTTCCTCGCCAGCCAATCCCACAACACTGAGCTTGCCCGCACCGGGCAAAACCAGCACCGTGCTTCCCGACCAATCTAGCGCCAGGTTGCGATCGACCTCCCTAAGCCGGGTGATATAAAGCGCTTCCTGGAAGCGACGCACCTGAAAATCGCCAAATTCAAACACCGGCTCCGCATCTGCCGATGACCAGAGCATGCTTTTTTGCAGCGCCTGCAGCTGGGCCAGCGAGGGCGTCAGTGTCGCCTGACTAAGCCACTGCCTTAGGCCGGCATTGCGTCCACCCTCATCAAGCTTGCGCAAGGCTTCAAGATCCATAGCAGGCCAAACACTGTGGCGGGTGTAGCGGGTCAAGGTGCTCAGTTTGTCATTGGGCAAGACTGCGGCCGCCAAGTCCGAAAGCCTCCCCAGGGCGGCACGATAGGCCGGCCAGCGCGCCTCAACCAGGGGGAGCACCGTGTGCCGCAGGTAATTCCTGTCGAAGGCGGTATTGTCATTACTGGGGTCGTCTATCCAATCCAGACCCTTTGCTCTGGCATAGTCTTCAAGCTCGCTGCGCGGGCAGTTCAGTAGCGGGCGCACCAGCAGCGCCTCGCCCAATTCACGAGAGGCTGGCATTCCCTTCAGGCCATCCACACCGGTGCCTCGAAACATTCTAAGCAGCAATGTTTCGACCTGATCATCCAAATGGTGGGCCTGCAGAAGCGCATCACCGGGCTCAAGAAAAGCTTCAAAGGCCGCATAGCGGGCTCTGCGGGCGGCATCTTCCAGCCCTGCGCCTTCCTCGACACTGACTTTGACAGTGGTCAGCGAAACCGACAACGAGCGAGCCTGCCGCTGCGCATGACGTTGCCATTCGTCAGCTTCAGCCTGTAGGCCGTGATGAATGTGTAGAACGTGAATAGCGGGCGCCTCAGCGAATTGCGTCAGGGCGTGCAGCAGAACACTGGAGTCGAGCCCACCACTGTAGGCAACGACCCAGCGCTTGCGATCTTGGTAGGGGGCAAGAACGGACTGGAGAGTCTGCGCCAGCTGCGAGGGCTTCACCGCAAACTCCCCTGTTTATCCAGCGGCCTGATCAGGCATTTCCGTATGACATCAGGCGCTCATAGCGCCGTTCAAGCAGACTATCGAGATCCTGGGATTGCAGATCGTCCAACTGCTCCAGCAAATGCTTCTTCAGACGCTCAGCCATCAAATCGATATCGCGATGAGCGCCACCCAAGGGCTCAGGAATTGTGGAATCCACAATGCCCAAATCTTCCAGCACAGTGGAGGTCAAACCCATCGCCTCGGCCGCTTCCGGGGCCTTTTCACTGGTTTTCCAGATGATGTTGGCGCAGCCTTCAGGGGAGATAACGAAGTAGGTGGAGTACTGCAGCATTGCCAGATGATCACCAACGCCGATGCCAATTGCGCCACCGGAGCTGCCCTCACCCACCACAACACAGATAATCGGGGTTTTGAGCCGCGACATGACCGCCAGATTCTGAGCGATGGCTTCACTGATACCCCGCTCCTCACTGTCAATGCCGGGGTATGCGCCGGGAGTGTCGATTAAGGTAATGACCGGCAGGCGAAAACGCTCAGCCATTTCCATCAAACGCAGGGCCTTGCGGTAGCCTTCAGGTTTGGGCATACCAAAGTTACGGCGCACTTTTTCCTGCACGCCGCGCCCCTTTTCCTGACCAATAACCATCACCGGGCGCCCATCCAAGTGAGCGATGCCGCCAACAATCGCCTTGTCATCGCCAAAATGACGGTCGCCATGCAGCTCGTCAAAATCGTCAAAGACCCGGGAAATATAATCCAGGGTGTAGGGTCGCATTGGATGCCGCGCTACCTTGACGATATCCCAAGGGGTCAGTGAGCTGAATATCTTCTCAGTCAGCTTGGTGCTCTTTTCACGAAGCTTACTGATCTCTTCGGTGATATTCAGATCGTTGTCATTACCCACCAGCTGGAGTTCCTCAATCTTCATCTCCAGTTCGGCGATAGGTTGTTCAAATTCGAGATAATTAGGATTCATTCCCGCTACTTTTATTGGCTAATGAGTTAACACTGAACACTTATTTTTTCTTTAAAAACAAGGCTCAAGAGCTAAGTATTATACGTTAATCATAATCGATGACCACGTTATTTATACCGCAGTCGTCACGCAAGCGGCTGATCAATTCGTCATTGGGCTTCACACACCAACCCTCTCCCAGACGGATATCAGCGGTGCACTCCTCGCGCTGGTAGGCAATAATCACCGGGCAGCTCCCGCCGCGAGCGTGGTTTAGGTGGGACTTGATTCGCTGTACGAAATGCTCAGCCATACTGGAAGCATCCAGAAGCAATCGTAGCCGCCGCGCCCGCAGCTCACGAGCCTCATCGATGGTCATCAAGGTATCGACCGACATTTTCAATCCGCCAGTATAGTCATCGGGCGAGACCTTGCCCTCAACCACTAGAATCTCGTCTTTACCCAGCTTGTCGCGGTTGGCCTGAAAAATTTCCGAGTACAAAGCGACATCAATCCGCGCTGAGCGATCGTCCAGAGTAACGATCGCCATGTCGCCGCGCCGGGTTTTTATCGCCCGCATGGACACCACCAGGCCCGCAATTTTCTGCTGTTTGTGATTATCAGGTTTGAGATCGACGATGCGCTTTTGCACGATTTGCCGTAGTTCAGCTTCGTAGTCATCAATGGGGTGGCCAGTAACAAAAAGCCCCAAGGTTTCTTTTTCACCCTGCAGCCGCTCACGGGTGTTCCAGGGGCGAACTTGACGAAAGTCCGCATAGACGTCACTTTCATTCGCCGCAAAGCTATCGCCAAAAAGGTCGAACATCCCTGCTTCAGCATTTTTTGCACTCTGCTCTGCGCCCTTGACGGCCTCGCTCATACTGGCCATAAGCACGGCGCGATCCTCTCCCAATGTGTCAAAGGCCCCAGCGCGAATCAGGGCTTCCAGTGCCCGCTTGTTGACCTTGCGTGGATCGGTTCGCGTACAGAAATCAAATAAATCCTTGAAGGGGCCGCCCTGCTGGCGAGCAGCGATCAGGTTCTCAATCGGGCCTTCGCCCAAACCTTTGATAGCGCCAAGGCCGTATATGATTTCCCCTTTATCGTTAACCGTGAACTTGTACTCGCCCTCGTTAACATCAGGTAGTTTCAGCGGCAATTTCATCGCGCGACATTCTTCGATGAAAATGACAATTTTGTCGGTGTTGTCCAGTTCCGAACTCATGACCGCCGCCATAAATTCAGCGGGATAATGCGCTTTCAGCCAGGCAGTCTGATAGGAAACCAGTGCATAGGCTGCCGAGTGAGATTTGTTAAAACCGTAGCCCGCAAATTTTTCCATCAAATCGAAAATATTGGACGCGAGTTCGGCATCAAAGCCTTTCTCGGCCGCCCCGGCCTGAAACAGGTCGCGCTGCTTGGCCATCTCTTCGGGTTTTTTCTTACCCATCGCCCGACGCAACAAGTCAGCGCCGCCGAGTGAGTAACCGCCCATTTCCTGGGCGATCTGCATAACCTGTTCCTGATACAGGATGATGCCGTAGGTGGGCTCCAGGAT
>JBFKDP010000051.1:0-16671 GCA_041619575.1 Litorivivens sp. | reverse complement strand
CTTAGCCTGCTTTCTCTTTCAAACACGCAGAAGGAAAGTAGGCGAAGAGACAGGGCACGCAGGAGATAACGGTTAAGCCGTATAAGCCAGCAACCCAAGATAGGCGAAGTATAAGCCAGCTAGCAAACCACCTTCCCAGCGTTCTATCCGCCGACTGCCCTTCAAGCTGTATGCCACCAAAAACAGCATCACCGACAGACCAATCATGATGGGGTAATCCCGGCTCAACACCGCCGGGTCAACTTGCCCCGGTGCAATCACACCCGGCAGGGCCATAACCCCCAAGAGGTTAAACAGGTTGGAGCCCAGCACATTGCCCAGCGCGATATCGTGTTCACCCTTGCGCACCGCGGCAACCGACGCAGCGAGCTCCGGCAGGCTGGTACCGATGGCGACAATGGTCAGGCCGATAACCAACTCACTGACGCCCAGTGCCTGGGCAATATCCACAGCCGCCCAGACCATCAATCGGGCGGATAGCAGCAGCACCGCGAAACCGAGCGCCAGCCAGAACAGGGCCATGCCGAGCCCCATCTCCTTTTCCAGCACCTCATCGAATTCACCTACCAGCGGGTCGTCGATACCGTGTTTGGCTTCCCAGAGTTGCCGAAGGATCACCAGGGCAAAGCCGCCTAACAGGAGGCTGCCATCAAGTACATTCAGTTCACCGTCGCGTAGCAGCAGCCAACCGATTAGCATGACCAGAATGAGTAGGGGGATTTCCCGGAAGAGAATTTTTGAGCGCACATGCAGCGGGGCGACCAGAGCGGTAATGCCTAATACCAAACCGATATTGGTAATGTTGGAGCCCAGCGCATTGCCCACGGACAGACCTGCCTGCCCCTGAAAGGCAGCGATGGCCGACACCAGCATCTCTGGTGCAGAGGTTCCGATCCCCACGACCAGTATGCCGATAACCAAGGTCGATACACCGAGGATTCTGGCCGTTGCGGATGCGCCGATGACAAAGCGGTCTGCACTCCACACCAAAGCCACCAGTCCAACGATCAAGCCCACACTCTGCAATATCAAATTTCTGCTTCCTGTTATCTCTATGTTTGGAAATTCGCAGCTAGTGCTACAATTCAGAATGACTCAGGGACAGGCGAATGCGCTCGATTACGGGGCCGGTTTCCGGGCGAATTCCGCGCCAGATACAGAAGGACTCTGCGGCCTGCTCGACCAACATACCCAAACCGTCAGACACAGCCCAGGCCGCCTCACCGGCAGCCCAGTGCATAAAAGGCGTCGGATTGGCAGCGTACATCATGTCATAGCAACAAGCGGTATCGCTGAGCAACTGCGGCGGCAGGGGCGGCAGTTCCCCGCTCATACTCGCGCTGGTGCCGTTGATCACGATATCGAACTGGCTGCCCGCCAGGCCTTCGTAACTGCAGGCGCGAACATCCCCAAGCTCAGCAAACTCCCGCGCCAGATCCCGCGCCTTGGCAACCGTCCGGTTGGCCACGACAACATGGGATGGTTTGCGAGCCAGTAGAGGGCCAAGAATGCCGCGAACCGCGCCACCGGCCCCGAGAATCAGCACGCGCTTGTCGCTGACCACCCAGTCCAGATTTTCCAGCATGTCGCGGACAATGCCGGCGCCGTCGGTGTTATCGCCATAGATCGTGCCGTCTTCCTGCAGCGCCAATGTATTAACTGCGCCGGCGCGGCGCGCGCGATCGCTCAGGGTGTCGGCAAAGCGAAAAGCGTCGACCTTGCAGGGCACGGTAATATTCAGCCCCTTGCCACCATTGGCAAAAAAACGGCGGGCCGATTCTTCAAACAGGCCCTCTTCAATCAGGTGGGTGCGATAGACCATATCCTGCTGACTCTGCTCGGCAAAGGCGGCGTGGATTTCGGGGGATTTACTGTGGCGGATGGGGTTACCAAACACAGCGTATTGATCACTCGTGGACATAAATTCGGCCTATTGCCGGCTGCGCCTACAGCCAATTACGGGGCTTGAGATAATGTTCGTAAAGGTCAGCTTCCGGGCTGCCCGCCTGCGGCTGCCAATTATACTCCCAGCGCGCCAGAGGAGGCAGTGACATCAAAATGGATTCCGTGCGTCCGCCGCTTTGTAAACCAAACAGGGTACCGCGGTCGAAAACCAGATTGAACTCGACGTAGCGGCCGCGCCGGTACAGCTGAAAGTCGCGTTCACGCTCCCCCCAGCTCATTGCCTGGCGTCGTTCAACGATGGGCAGGTAGGCTGGCACAAAAGCATCGCCAACGCTGCGCATAAATGCAAAGCTCTGGTCAAAACCGCCCTCGTTCAGATCATCAAAAAACAGACCACCGATACCACGGGTTTCACCCCTGTGCTTGAGGTAGAAGTACTCGTCACACCACTGTTTGTAACGCGGATACACGTCCTCACCAAAGGGCTGACAGGCGTCATGGGCCGTTTGATGCCAATGTTTGCAATCTTCCTCAAAGGGATAGTAAGGGGTCAGATCAAAGCCACCGCCAAACCACCAGACCGGATCTTCACCAGCCTTTTCCGCCACAAAAAAACGCACATTGGCATGGCTTGTCGGTACGTAGGGGTTCTCAGGGTGGATCACCAATGACACGCCCATCGCCTGATAGGAGCGGCCGGCCAGCTCCGGTCGATGAGCACTGGCAGAGCCCGGCATATTATCACCGGCAACGTGGGAGAAATTGACGCCGCCTTTTTCGATCACAGCGCCATCTGTGATTACCCGGCTGCGGCCGCGCTCCCAAGCATCCTCAACAAAACGTGCGCGGCCATCAACACCCTCGAGCTTTGCGCAAATCCCGTCTTGCAGTTGCAACAGATAGTCTTTAACCGCCTGGATATCCACAATTACTCCCGATAGGTTTGGCCGCTCAGGGCATCGATAATGCGGCTGGGACGCGTTTCGCCCCCGGTTGCACCGTCCAGATAGTAATCGACGTCGTCACCAAAGTATCGCCGAGCCCGCAGGGCATTCAAGGCCGGCGCGGCGCCGGAAGGGTTAGCTGAGGTGCTGATAATCGGTCCTTGCACCAGCCGCGACAACTCGCGCGTTAGCGGGTGCTTACTCACTCGAATTGCTACAGAAGCGTGGGAACCGCGAACCCACTCCGGGCTCCAGCCCGTTGGATCCGGCACCACAAAGGTAAACGGGCCAGGCCAGCACTCGCGCATCTGGGTTCGGCGAGTCAGTGGCAGGGGAGACAACAGCGTTTCAAAGCAGCTCTCATCATGGGCAACGAGTATGAGCCCTTTGGCTGGGTGGCGCTGTTTGAGATCAAGCAGGCGGGATACCGCTGCCGGATGATGAGGCAGGCAGGCGAGGCCCCACACTGCTTCGGTGGGGTGGGCAATAAGCCCACCCGCCTGCAAATAGTCTGCGGCGCGCCGCAGGCGGAATTCCGCCGAGGCGCTCATAATCAGCCGTTAAGACGCTTTTGCAGTTCAGCGTCCTTGGCGATTACGGCATCGGCATTCGCCTGACGCTCGTCGCGAACCGCTTTCGCCAGCTCAGGATCTGAGGTAGCCATGATCTGGGCAGCCAGATAAGCGGCGTTCTTTGCGCCAGCCTTGCCAATGGCAAGCGTGCCAACGGGAATACCACCGGGCATCTGCACGGTAGACAGCAGTGCGTCCAGGCCGTCCAAAGAGGCATTGATCGGCACACCCAGAACAGGCTTGACTGTGGCCGCTGCAACGGCGCCCGCCAGGTGGGCAGCCATGCCAGCCGCGCAGATAAAGGCTGCACAACCACGCTGATCAGCGTCGGTCACATAGGCATGGGTCGCTGCCGGGGTACGGTGAGCAGAAGTGATTTTCACTTCAAATTGAATGTCAAACTTGCGCAGAACGTCAAAAGACGCCTCCATGACAGGCAGATCGGAATCAGAACCCATCAGAATTGCAACAAATGGTTTGCTCATTTAAAAAAGCCTCCAAGTGTCCGGCCCTTGCCGGTGTCGGGAAAAGCGCGGAAATTACCCGAGAGTGCCCGTGATTGCAAGCCTAAATGGCCGCATTCACCCTAGCGACAGCGCAGCCAGCACGGGCCCTGCTGCTCGACCCAGCCCTCCATTTGCAGCTCAAGCAGACCCGGTAGAAGCTTGTCTACTGACATACCGAGCGACTGGGCAAGTAGATCAAGCGGCCAGGGCTCAAAACCCAGCGCTGCCAATAGCCGCTGCTCGTGCTCGGAGAGATGCTCCGGGTGGCTCGGCGCACGCGCAGAGCCGGCAGGCAAGTCCTCCAGCGCGGCGGGCAGCCAGGCCACCCACGCCTGCACAATATCCTCCACACTCTCGACCAGACAGGCGCCCTCGCGAATCAAGCGGTGGCAACCCCGGGCCTGGGGATTGTGTATGGAGCCGGGGATGGCAAACACTTCGCGGCCCTGCTCCAAAGCAAAGCGCGCGGTAATCAGTGAACCGCTGCGTACCGCCGCCTCCACCACCAGCACCCCGAGACTGAGGCCGCTGATAACACGATTGCGCTGGGGAAACTGTTCCCGCCGGGGCGGACTGCCCGGTGGAAACTCGGACACCAGCAGTCCCTCTGTGGCAATTTGTTGGTAGAGGCCCTCATTGCGTCGGGGGTAGACCACATCCAGACCCGTGCCGAGTACCGCAATGGTCTTGCCCTGCACACGCAAGGCGCCACGGTGGCTTGCCGCGTCGACGCCATAGGCCAGACCGCTGCTGATGCACAGTCCCCGCTGGGCGAGCTCCGCAGCAAAACTTTCTGCCAGTTCCAGGCCCGCCCGTGTCGCGTGCCGGCTGCCGACCATGGCAATTTGCGGGCTCGCCAGCAAACTGGCATCACCGCAGTAAAACAAGCCCGGCGGCGGGTCGGGAATCTCAGCCAGCAGGGCGGGGTAGTCCGCCGCACCCAGACAAACCAGATAGCCGCCCAGGGCCTTCAGGCTTTCGCATTGGTGTACGGCACGCTCCTGCAGAGGCGAAGCCAGGCCGCGCAGATAGTCATTGCGTGCCTGCAGCCAGGAGCTTTGCACACCCGCAGACAGACAGTCACTATCGTCCAGTGCCAGTATCTGACAGGGTTCAGGAACAAGAGAGAGCAGGCCGCGCAGGGCCTTGCGGGAAATACCGGGCCACTGAGACATCAGCAGCCAAAGCAGCGTCGAATCGCGCCGGTTCATAACAACGTCCCTGTTGTTTGTGGGCGCTTCCTGCGCCCCGAATCATTCTATTGCCGCGCTCAGCCGGGGTTTTTTACCTTGTCGCCAACCCGCAGAGCTTGCGTGGCCGTCAAAACAACCGCGTAGGCCACTTTTTCATAGCTGCGAAATACCATCAGCACACCGGCTTCGGTATCCGGCACCTGAACCACTTCCTTGGCAATGTCGTCGCGCACCAATTCGCCGCGCTGAAAAATGCTCATGACATCACCGGATTTCAGGCCATTGCGCGCGCCGCGGTTCAGCACCACCACATCCAGACTGCCTACCTGGCTGACGCCGCCCTCTACGGCAATAATCTCACCCTCAATTTCGGTATCCGGTGCCTTGGGCTCAAAACGGGGATTCAGCGCGCGGTCTTCCTGGGGCAACAAGCGGTCGCCTCTGCGAATCTCTTCGTTACTGCGGTTGATCTGCAGGGTGGCAATATCCTTTTCCAGCGAAATACGCTTGCCGGCACCGATATCCCGGGCCTGAATACCCAGCATTTCGCCGGTTTCCGGATCCTTGAAGATCTGGCTGCGGCGGTAGATGCCGTAGACCGCATCCTCACCAAATTCACCCCGGGCGTAGAGAGTATCGCCTGCGCCGGTGACAATATGACCTTCTCGGCCGCTGAGGACGTAGGGCGCGGCCTCCAGGGTTTCAAGGTCTACCACGCGACTGTTGCTCAGAAAGGGGCCTATCACATCCAGCGAAATGGCGGGAATCGCCTGCTGCAAATCGGCAATGCGCATTTGCGGGCTCAGTTTCACTTCGCGATTATCGACGGTCGTTCTGGCAATGGATTTGACCAGCCGCGGCTTACCATCAACCCAGATGAGATAAAGCACGTCACCGGGGTAGATCAGATGCGGGTCGTCCAACTGCTGGTTGTAATGCCACAACTCTGGCCACAGCCAGGGGTCTTCCAGAAAGATGGATGAAATGCTCCACAGCGTGTCGCCTTTTTTGACCACATAGGTTTTAGGGTGGTCATCTCTCAAGGCCAGCACGTCCGCGAGCGCAAGTGGCGCCGCCAGCCAGAATGACAGTACAAGGCCTATCAGCAAACGTTTCATATTTTTATCCTCGAGTGGCCCTGTGCAGGTGAAGCCACACTACAAATCCCGCGCGGCGCGGCCGTGTCGACGGCCAGCGCTGTGATATAATACCCTGCCGCTGCCAAGTTAGCATATTTTCAACTAATTATTCTTGTTGATCATAATCTTAGCAGCAATATCTAGAAATTCACGACAACCTGGTCACAATCATCCATGTTATTAGAGATTCTCGAGTTTCCCGACCCCCGTTTACGCACCGTGGCAAAGCCGGTGGAAAAGGTCGATGAGCGCATCCGTAAACTGGTCGATGACATGTTCGAAACCATGTATGACGCCCCCGGCATTGGCCTGGCGGCCAGTCAGGTAGACGTACACGAGCAGGTCATTGTTATTGACACCAGCGAGGATCGCAGCGATCCACGGGTGTTTATCAACCCCGAAATCACCGTATTAGACGACGAACTGGGCAGCTACGACGAAGGCTGCCTGTCCATACCCGGCTTTTACGAAAGCGTTGATCGCCCAACCCACATTCGCATTAGCGCACTAGATCGCGATGGCAATCGCTTCGAAGAAGTGCCGGACGGCATCCTGGCCGTGTGTATCCAGCACGAGATGGATCATCTGCAAGGCAAACTGTTTGTGGACTACCTGTCGCCGCTCAAACGCAACCGGATCCGCAGCAAGCTCGAAAAACAGCATCGCCGCGCGGCGTCCTGAGCGATGGCCGCCAAGCTCCGCCTGTTATTTGCGGGCACACCCGAATTTGCTGCCATTCACTTGCGCGCCCTCTTGGCCTCAGGCCATGAGATTGCTGCCGTATACAGCCAGCCAGACCGGCCCGCAGGCCGCGGTAAGAAGTTACAGGCCAGCCCGGTAAAGCAGGTTGCGCGGGAACACCAGCTAGCCGTATGCCAGCCGGAAAATTTCAAATCTGAAGAAGCACTCAGTGAACTCAAAGCCCACCGGGCAGACCTTATGGTGGTCGTTGCCTACGGCCTGATTTTGCCGCAGGCGGTGCTGGATACCCCACGCCTGGGCTGCATCAATGTCCACGCCTCACTGCTGCCGCGCTGGCGCGGCGCCGCACCCATCCAGCGGGCAATCGAAGCCGGCGACCCCGAAACCGGCGTCACCATCATGCAGATGGAAGCCGGTCTCGACACCGGTCCCATGCTCCTGAAAACTCATTGCCCCATCGACGATACTGATAACGCCGCGAGCCTTCACGACAAGCTCGCCACCCAGGGTGGGGGCGCCTTGCTTCGCGCGTTAGAAGCTGTCGCAAGCGGCGATTGTCCGGCAGAAATCCAGGACGATAGCCAGAGCACCTACGCTCCGAAGATCAGCAAACAGGAAGCCGAGATTGACTGGTCCGAAAACGCCGACCTTCTGTGGCGCAAAATTCGCGCATTTAATCCCTTCCCCGTGAGTTTCACCTACCTCGGGACAGAGCGCCTTAAAATACAACAGGCTCATTGCGTCGACGGGCGCGGTGAGCCCGGCGAGATCATCAAGGTAACAGGTGAGGAAATCACGGTGGCCTGCGGGCAGGGCGCCCTGCAGCTGACCGAATTGCAATTGCCCGGTGCTCGCGCCATGTCGGCCCGCGATATGCTCAATGCCCGAGCAGAACGCTTTGCTCTTGGCACGGTACTGGGTAGCGGAGCTGACAATGCCTGACGTACGCGCCGCAGCGGCGCGCTGCCTGCAAGCCGTGGCTAACGGACAATCTTTGTCGCGAGAACTGCCCAAAGCCGAGCAGCGAATTAAGTACGAGCACCGCCCCCTGTTACGCGAGCTCTGCTACGGCAGCCTGCGTCAGTTCTGGCGGCTGGAGGCACTGGCTGGCCAGTGCCTGAGCAAACCCTTCAAGAGCAAGGACGAAGATTTGCTGATGCTACTCTGCATCGGCATTTACCAACTCGACAATATGCGCATTCCGGCCCACGCGGCCATCAATACCACGGTCAACGCCTGCAAGAGTCTGCGCAAGGAGTGGGCCAAAGGCCTGACCAACGCCGTGCTGCGCCGCTATCAGCGCGAACGCGAGAAACTTGTCGCCGATCTGACCGCGGCAGAAGCCTGTGCTCATCCAGACTGGCTTTACGACGCCATCCATGAGGCCTGGCCCGAGCAGGCGGTCGACATTCTAGACGCCAACAATCAACACCCGCCGCTGTGCTTGCGCAACAATGCACGCAAACAAAGTCGACAGGCCTATCTGGAGCAGCTCACGGACCTGGACGTAGATGCTCGGGCCTGCGACTTCGCTGAAAATGGTATCCGCCTGGGCCGGGCCGTAGATGTCAACGTGCTGCCGGGTTTCGCCGAAGGCAACGTCAGTGTGCAGGATGAGTCTGCCCAGCTCTGCACCGAGATTTTACAACCAAAAGCCGCCAGCCGCGTACTCGACGCCTGCGCTGCACCTGGCGGAAAGAGCTGTCACCTGCTCGAAGCCCAACCCGATCTGGCACTCACCTGTATTGATATTGACGAGAGCCGCCTCGAGCGGGTCCAACAGAACCTGGATCGCCTGCAATTACAGGCCGAGCTGCTGGTCGGTGACGCCGGAGACACCCAGCAGTGGTGGCAGGGTGAAGCCTTCGACCAGATCCTGCTGGACGCGCCCTGTTCCGCGACCGGTGTCATCCGGCGCAACCCCGATATCAAATTGCATCGCCGTGCCAGCGACATCCCCGCGCTCGCAAAGATCCAGCTCAAGCTACTCCAGGCCTTGTGGCCGACACTGAAATGCGGCGGCCAGCTACTGTATGCCACCTGCTCTATACTCCCGGCGGAAAACGAGGAGCTGATCGCGCGTTTTCTTGAAAGCCAGAGCGACGCCCAGCACCAACCCATCACCGCAAACTGGGGGTTGGAACGCACTTTTGGCCGCCAGCTGCTTCCCGTCAACGACAGCCACGACGGTTTCTACTACGCTTTACTGAGCAAAGATTAAGCTTCAGCGAACAAAATAAAGCCTGAATAATCAGGCACACGGGTTAACAAGCTCAGGCGATGCGCCTACAATCGCCCGTATCTTAAGGCGGTGCTTGCAACTGATGAAGATAATCATACTGGGGGCGGGGCAGGTCGGCGGCACTCTGGCAGCTAATCTGGCCAGCGAGCACAACGACATCACGGTGGTAGACCGGGATGGAGAGCGGCTCCAGCAATTGCAGGACAAACTCGACATCGGCACCGTTACGGGCGCGGCCTCACACCCGGATGTGCTGCGCCGAGCCGGCGCAGATGATGCGGACATGCTGATTGCGGTGACCAGCAGCGACGAAATCAATATGGTGGCCTGTCAGGTCGCCTATTCAATGTTTCGCACACCGACCAAAATCTCCCGCATACGTTCCAGCGCCTACCTCAGCCACGACAATCTGTTCAGTGATGACGCGGTTCCCATCGACGTCATCATCAGCCCCGAGCAACTGGTCACCCGCTACATCATGCGACTCCTGCAGTATCCTGGCTCATTGCAGGTCCTGGATTTTGCCGACGGCAAAGTTCAACTGGTGGCCGTGAAAGCCTACTACGGCGGACCGATGGTAGGTGTGGAACTGCAGGAAATCCGCAAACACATGCCCAAAGTCGACACCCGCGTCGCAGCGATTTTTCGCCGCGGCGAAGCAATTTTGCCCAAGGGTGACACCGTGGTGGAAGCCGGTGACGAGGTGTTTTTCCTCGCAGCCAAAGACCACATCGTCCCGGTCATGTCTGAGCTGCGACGCCTGGATGAGGCCTACAAGCGGATTATGATCGCCGGCGGTGGCAATATCGGTGAGCGACTGGCCCGCGCCATTGAAAACCGCTATTCCGTCAAAATCATCGAACAAAATTATGGCCGATGCCGAGCCTTGTCTGAACAACTGAGCAAAGCCGTGGTGCTCCACGGCGAAGCCTCAGATCACGAATTGCTCGCCTCGGAAAACATCGACAATATCGACGTCTTCTGCGCTCTGACCAACGACGACGAGGCCAATATCATGAGCTCCTTGCTGGCCAAACGCATGGGCGCCAAAAAGGTGATCACCCTGATTACCAACCCCGCCTATGTTGATCTGGTACAAGGCATTGAAATAGATATCGCACTGTCGCCACAGCAGATCACCATCGGCAGCCTACTGGCCCACGTACGCCGCGGCGATATTTCCAATGTTCACTCCCTGCGCCGCGGCGCGGCCGAGGCGCTGGAAGTCATTGCCCACGGTGACAACCGCTCGTCCAAGGTTGTCGGGCGCAGACTCGACGAAATCGACCTGCCCGAGGGCGTGACCATCGGCGCCATCATTCGCGGCGACGAGGTCATGATCGCCCACAGTCATATTGTGGTGGAGCCTGAAGATCACCTCGTGCTCTTCCTGGTGGACAAAACCAAAATCAAGGAAGTGGAACGCCTGTTTCAGGTCGGTTTCACTTTCTTCTAGCAGGGGCAGCCATGCACTTCGCCGTCATCGCTCGCATTATCGGCATGCTGCTGATGGTGTTCAGCCTCACCATGCTGGTGCCCGCACTTGTCTCCATCATTGCCCGCGACGGCGCCTCCGAAGCTTTTTTGTCGTCCTTCGTCATGTGTTTTGCCAGCGGCGCCTTGACCTGGCTGTTTGTCCGCCGCAGCCAGAGCGACCTGAACATTCGCGATGGCTTCCTGGTCGTATCCCTGTTCTGGACCGTACTGGGCTGCTTCGGCTCGCTGCCTTTTTTCCTCGCCGAGAGCACGCCGGTTGCCCTAAGTGACGCGGTATTTGAATCAATCTCGGGCTTGACCACCACGGGTGCCACGGTCTTGACCGGACTGGATGAACTGCCGGTATCGATATTGTTTTACCGCCAGCTTCTACAGTGGTTGGGCGGTATCGGTATCATCGTTATTGCGGTGGCTATTTTGCCCGTGCTAGGCATCGGGGGTATGCAGCTCTACCGCGCAGAGACACCGGGGCCGGTCAAAGACAGCAAGCTGACCCCGCGCATCACTGGCACCGCCAAAGCCTTGTTCTTGATCTACCTCTACCTGACCATTGCCTGCACAGTGGCCTACTGGCTGGCCGGTATGAGCGGCTTCGACGCCCTCTGTCACGCCTTTTCCACCGTTGCCATCGGCGGCTTCTCCACCCACGACGCCAGTCTTGGTTATTTTGACAACGCCAATGTACTGATTATCGCCTCGGTATTTATGCTGCTTGCCGGCATCAACTTCGGCGTCCACTTTTTTGCCTGGCGCAGCAAGCGCATTTACCATTACCTGCGCGACTCGGAAACCCGCTTCTACCTCTTGGGTGTACTGTTCTGCAGCGCCCTTGTCGTCGCCTTTCTAAGCTATTCCAATACTTACGATGCCGAAAACAGTTTGCTGCTGGGCATCTTTCACACCATTTCGATTGCAACCACCACCGGTTTCGCCGCGGCGGACTTTTCCGCCTGGCCTGCGTTTTTACCGATCATGCTGGTTCTGATGTCGTTTATGGGCGGCTGTGGTGGCTCGACGGCAGGCGGCATCAAGGTGGTCCGCATTATGCTGATCGCCAAGCAAGGTGTGCGCGAGCTCAAGCAACTGATCCACCCCAATGCCATCATTCCCCTGAAAGTTGGCAGCAAGCGGGTCGATGCCAAGGTTGTGAGCGCCGTCTGGAGTTTCTTTGCCGTCTACATGTTTTCATTTCTGCTGATACTACTGGCGCTGATGGCCTGCAATATGGATTACCCCACCGCCTTTTCCGCAACGGCGGCCACATTGAACAACCTCGGGCCCGGTCTCGGCGACGTCGCCGCCAACTACAGCGGCGTCACTCAGCCCGCCAAATGGATTCTGTGCTATGCCATGTTGCTGGGTCGCCTCGAAATTTTTACCCTGCTGGTACTGTTTACACCGGCCTTCTGGCGACACTGATGTCCAGCGCGAAAGAGCACTGGGATAAGCGCTACCGGGATGCGGAACTGGCGGACAGCAACGGCGCCTGCGAGGTGCTGCGCAAACATGTGCACTTGCTGCCCGCACGGGGCCGTGCTTTGGATGTCGCCAGCGGGCTGGGCCACAACGCTCTGCTGCTCGCCGCGCAGGGACTGAGCGTCAAAGCCTGTGACATCTCAGCAATTGCGCTGGCCAAGTCCGAACAAGCCGCCAAGCATCACGGGCTGACCATTACCACCGAACAGCGCGATCTCGAAGCCGAGGGGCTGGGGTCTGAGCAGTTTGATGTCATCTGCGTCAGCCGCTATTTGCATCGACCTCTATGCCTGGCCATCACCCGCGCCCTTAAACCCTCAGGCCTGCTGTTTTATCAAACTTTTTGCGCGGAAAAGTTGGCCGGGCCAAGCAACCCTGACTTCGTCTTACAGAACAATGAGTTGTTATCGCTGTTCGCGCCATTGCAGCTGCGCTATTACAGCGAATTAGGACAATTGGGCGATGTGAGATTGGGCAATCGCAACGAAGCCCTCTATATTGGTCAAAAGACCCAATGATTTTGTGGTTTTTTTGCGCACTAACGCATATTTGTCAGAATTTTGTAATGTAGCCTGGAGCTAAGTCCTTGTTTTGGCTGTTATACTCCTTGGGTAGCCACGTCAGGCGTCGCCGGGCTGCAAGCATTTATTGCACACTAGAGGAGGCAGGGTGAGCGTTAGACTGTGGCTGATCGTTATCGGATTACCACTGGTCTGTGGTGGGGTAGCACTGTGGCTCACAGACCCACTGACGGCTGCGCTTATTGCGTTTTTCGCGACCGGCATTGGTTCGACACTACTTATCCGACACCTCTCTGCCGCCACCAAACGCGTCGAGACCTACAAGGCGCGTCTCAAGCAATTGATGTTTGGCCTGGACCGCAGCCCACAGGCGATTCTCTACACACTGGCGGACGGCACTGTCGCTTACGCCAACAGCAATTTCCACGAACTGGTCGGGCAGTCAGGCACGACTGTTATCGGCCAAAAGCTGGCTGAGTTAAAAGAATTGGGCATACCCAACTCCATTTTTGGCGAAGTGAGCGAAAGCATTAACCGCGGCGAAGAATGGCACGGCGAACTCTATTTCGAAAAGGCGCCCCCCGCCGGCCGCCACACCGTGACCTCCTGCAGACCCATCTTTAACCCGCAGGGCGAACTGGCGTTTATTCTGACGCTGATCGACGATATCAATGACGAGAAAGTGTATACCCAGCGGCGCTTTACCCACGCCAAGTATGATTCCGTAACGGGCTTGCCAAACCGCACTCACAGTATCGAACGCCTCGAACAGACGGTGCTGGCCGCCAAGTCACGGGAAGCTGAGTTCACCCTGATATTTCTTAACCTCGATCGCTTCAAACTCCTCAACGAATCACTGGGGCACAATGAAGGCGATAAAATTTTGAATGAGGTAGCAGCCCGCCTGCGCAATGCCATCCCCAGCAGCGACATCGTCGGCTGCCTCGGCGGCGACAAGTTTATGATCTTGTTGCAGAATCAGCGCGACGAGGACGCGATACGAACGCTCATGGGTGTCAAAAAATCCCTGGATGAGTCCTTCAAACACAACACCCAGGAAATCAAGCTGACCGCGAGCATAGGCCTGAGCACATTCCCGGATGACGCCGATACCGCCGCTGATTTATTGCGCAATGCCGAATCGGCCATGTACTCAGCCCGAGAACGCGGCGGCGACAGCTTCTTCCGCTACCGTCACGACGGCGAAAACCTAGCGACCACTCGACTGTCACTGGAAACCCATCTGCGCCATGCCATCGAACGGCAGGAACTGTCACTGGCCTATCAGCCGGTCATTTCGCTGGCTAAAAACACCTTGGTGGGCGCCGAGGCATTGCTGCGCTGGCGCAACAGCGAACTGGGGAACCCGCGGCCCGACCAATTTATCCCCATTGCCGAAGAAACCGGCCTGATCATCCCCATCGGCGACTGGGTTCTGGACCAGGCCTGCCAGCAGGCCAAGCAGTGGCAGGACTTTGGCGAACAGCGTTTTATTGTTGCCGTTAACGTCTGCGCGAAACAGTTTGAAAAGGGTCACATCCTCACCGCCGTTGAAAGGGCGCTGCAGGCAAGCGATTTACCCCCTCAATGCCTGGAGCTCGAAGTCACCGAGCGCTTGTTGATGCGCAACGATACCGAAACCAAAAATATCCTGGCCCAGCTCAAAGACATGGGCGTGCGTCTGTCGCTTGACGATTTTGGCACCGGCTATGCCTCGCTGAGTTATCTCAAGCAATACCCCTTTGACGTACTGAAAATCGACCGCAGCTTCATCATGGACTGCCAGCACTCGGAAGAGAGCCAGTCGCTAATTCGCGCGATCATCAGCATGGCCCACTCACTGGGCATGGAAGTGATCGGCGAAGGGGTAGAGCAACTGGATCAACGCCGTATGCTCCGCGCCAGCGACTGTGATATGGCCCAGGGTTACCTGTTTACTCCCGCCATTGCCGCCGACCGCTTTACCCGGTGGGCAGACCAATACCAGCAACTACAACTCACTTCCATCAGCTGAGTTTTCCTTTTAACCCGCCATTGAAACTGTGATGCCGTCGCTGTTGACGCTGAACACCTTCGCGACAGGGCGCGACTAGCGTTATAATTGCGCCCTTTTGCAGGCGACAGGTGGGCGACACGTGAGCAACGCGGTAGGCAAGGCCGATATCAGTACATTTCAGGGGCTGATTCTGGCACTACAACACTTCTGGGCAGAGCGCGGCTGCGTGCTCTTGCAACCGCTGGATATGGAAGTGGGCGCAGGCACCTTTCACCCGGGCACATTTTTACGCGCCATCGGCCCCGAGACCTGGAACGCGGCCTACGTGCAACCCTGCCGACGCCCTACCGACGGACGTTACGGCGAAAACCCAAACCGCCTGCAACACTACTACCAGTTTCAGGTTGTGCTGAAACCCTCGCCGCTGGAAATTCAGGACATTTACCTCGACTCCCTGCGCCATCTGGGCATAGATCCGGCCATCCACGATATTCGCTTTGTTGAGGACAACTGGGAATCGCCCACCCTCGGGGCCTGGGGCCTGGGCTGGGAAGTGTGGCTGAACGGCATGGAAGTGACCCAGTTCACGTACTTTCAGCAGGTTGGCGGCCTGGAATGCTATCCGGTAACCGGCGAAATTACCTACGGCCTTGAGCGCATCGCCATGTACCTGCAGGGTGTCGACAGCATCTATGATCTGGTCTGGACCCACGGCCCGGAAGGTGTGGTGAGCTATGGCGACGTGTTCCACCAGAACGAAGTGGAAATGTCGCGTTTCAATTTTGAAGAAGCCGATGTCGAGCAATTGTTCAAGCAGTTCGATCACTGCGAAGCACAGAGCCAGCAGCTGATAGATAAAGGGCTGCCGCTGCCGGCCTATGAAATGGTGATGAAAGCTTCCCACGCCTTTAACCTGCTGGATGCGCGCCACGCCATCTCGGTTACCGAACGGCAGCGATTTATTCTGCGCGTACGCACCCTGGCACGTGCAGTGGCCCAGGCCTATTTCGATGCACGCTTGGCACTCGGCTTTCCGCTGGCAACACAAGCGCTGCGCAACGAAGTACTGGCGGCAGCGGAGGACAAGGCATGAGCAAACGAGATTTACTGATAGAAATCGGTACCGAAGAACTGCCGCCCAAGGCGCTGAATTCTCTCTCGGCCGCTTTTACCCAAAGTGTCAGCACGCAATTGCAGTCAGCGGGCCTGCACTTTGAATCGTCACAAAGTTTTGCCAGCCCACGCCGTCTAGCGCTATTGCTCAGCCAGCTGAGTGAGCAGGCGCCCGCCCAGCGCATCGAGGCCTGGGGCCCCCCCGCCAAAGTGGCCTTTGATAAAGAGGGCAAGCCCACTCGCGCCGCCGAGGCCTTTGCCAGCAAACAGGGCATTGCCCTGGCAGAGCTGAACAATCATGTCGCCAACGATGGTAAACAGGACAAGCTTTTTTACCAGTACGAGCAAGCGGGTGCCAAAGCTAGCGATATTCTCGTCGCCATTGTCGAAAAGGCGCTGGCCGCGCTGCCCATCCCCAAGCGCATGCGCTGGGGAGCGTCGCGCGCAGATTTTGTGCGGCCCGTCCACTGGGTCAGTCTGGTTTTTGGCACGGACGCCATCGCGGGCGACGTAATGGGGATTCCCATAACCGGCACAACGCGCGGCCACCGTTTTCACGCCAATCACGAGCTGAGCATCAGCCAGGGCGCCGACTTTGTAAGTCTGCTAATCAATGAACGCAATGTGGTCGCCAGGTTTGTGAAACGCCGCGAGATGGTGCGCGAGCAAGTCAGTGCAGCTGGCACAGCGCTCGGCGGCCAGGCTGTCATCAGCGACGATTTGCTGGACGAAGTGACTGCGCTGGTGGAGTGGCCAGTGGCACTGGCTGGCGCTTTCGATGAACGCTTTTTGGTGGTGCCGGCCGAAGCGCTGATTTCATCGATGAAAGAGCACCAGAAGTACTTCCACGTTACCGATGCTAACG
>JBFKDP010000050.1:0-16719 GCA_041619575.1 Litorivivens sp. | reverse complement strand
AGCGCTTCAAGACCATCAAGCTTCGCCTGAGCGAACTCTCTACCGACTTTCAAAACCAGTTGCTGGATGCGACTCAGGGCTGGTTCAAGCATGTTACTGATAAAGCCGAGTTGGCTGGCGTACCCGACTCTGCCCTTGAGGGCTATGCGGATGCGGCGAGGGCAAAAGATCTGGCGGGTTACTGCATTTCACTGGATGTGCCTGCCTACCTGCCTATTATGCAATACGCCGAAAACCGCGAGCTGCGCCGGGAAATGTACGAGGCTTATACCACCCGCGCTTCGGATCAGGGCCCCAAAGCCGGGAAGTGGGACAATGGCCCGGTGATGGTGGAGATTCTGCAACTGCGCGCTGAGCTGGCGAACATTCTGGGCTACGCGAATTACGCGGAGGTTTCGCTGGCGCCAAAAATGGCGGAGAGTCCTGATCAGGTTGTCGAGTTTCTGCGTGAGCTGGCGGAAAAAAGCCTGCCCCGTGCCCGCGTCGAATTTGAAGAACTGAAAAAATTTGCCGCAGACAAAGGCTGCGATGATCTGCAGGCCTGGGATGTGCCCTTCTACAGCGAGCAACTGCGCACAGAACGCTATGCCATTTCCCAAGAGGAACTGAAGCCCTACTTTCCGGTGGACACCGTGCAGGAGGGGCTGTTCAAAGTAGCTGGCCAATTGTTTGGTATCAGCTTCGAGCGCGACTCGACAGTAGCGTTATGGCACGAAGACGCCCGCTGCTATCGCCTGCACCGCGACGGCGAGCACATCGCTACTGTTTATACTGATTTATTTGCCCGGGCCAATAAGCGCGGCGGTGCCTGGATGGCCGATTTTTGCGGCCGCCGCGAAGTCAGCGGTCAGGTGCGTTTGCCAGTTGCCTTTGTGACCTGCAATTTTCCACCGCCCACCAGCAGTCGCCCTTCTCTGCTGACCCACAATGATGTAACCACTCTCTTCCACGAGTTCGGGCATGCCCTGCACCACATGCTGACCGAGGTTAATGTGCTGGCAGTGTCGGGAATCAATGGCGTGGCCTGGGATGCGGTAGAGCTGCCGAGTCAACTGTTGGAAAACTGGTGCTGGCAGCCCGAGGTGGTGCCAATGATGTCGAGCCACTATGAATCCGGCGAGGCTTTGCCCGAGGCTATGCTGCAAAAACTGCTGGCGGCAAAAAATTTCCAGTCCGGTATGCAGATGGTGCGGCAGATTGAGTTTTCCCTATTCGACATGCTGCTGCATGTTGAGGTCCCGCCAAAAAATGTAGCTGAAATTCAGTCGAAAATCGATGCAGTGCGGGCTGACGTGGCAGTTTATCCGGTGCCTTCAATCAATCGCTTCCAGCACGGCTTTGCCCATATCTTTGGCGGTGGCTATGCGGCGGGCTATTACAGCTATAAATGGGCCGAGCTGTTGTCGGCAGATGTCTTTTCCCGCTTTGCCGAAGAAGGCGTGATGAGCCGTGAACTGGGTCAGGAGTTTGTCGACAAGCTCTTGTCACGCGGTGGCGCCGAAGATCCGATGACCCTATTCCGGGCTTTTCGCGGCCGCGAGCCCCAGCTGGAGCCTCTGTTGCGCGATGCGGGCATACTCGAGGACGCAGCATGAGCACCCAGTATGGACCTCGGCGTTTTATTGCCGGTGCGGTTTGCCCGAAGTGCGCGGAAATGGATAAAACCGTAATGTATCGCGTGAACGATACTGAGCAGGTGCGAGAGTGCGTCCGCTGCGGCTTTAAAGAAACCATCCGCGACGACGTGACTTTGGAAGAACCAACAACCCGGGTTAACCAACCGCGAGTTGGGGAGAAACCGCTGGCGCATGAGGATGAGTTGCAGGTCGTGAATTTGCTTGATCCTAAGGATGGGCGGACGCGGCGGGATCATTAGGGAGCTGAGCTTTTTTGTGGCGCTGAAAGGCGCTGCTAGTTTCAGGCTATTTGTTTCGCCCAACAGGGCGAAACATTAACCCAAAACCCGCAAAAACAATTAAAAAGCCCCCTGAAACTGCCCGCAAAAAACAAACTAAATCGCCAAAACCCCAGCCACTAACAAGCCAGCCATAGCGATCAACCCCACCCCAAAACTAATGCTGCGCGCGATGCGCCAATCCAAGTAATAACACAACATATGCCCGGCTCTGGCGCAAACAAAGACCATAACCAGCGTATTGAGTGCACCGGGATGGGCGCCGATCGCCAGCGCAAAAATCGTGATCAGCAAAAAGGTCGGCAGGCTTTCATTGCTGTTGCCGTGGGCGCGAACAGCCCGGAATAAAAAGTTGTCGTGCCCTCCTTCAACGGGCATACCCGGTACATGCTTTGCGCGAATGCCGGTCATGTCGACAACGAGCAACTGAACAAGCATCAATGCTGCCAGTACGCCGAGGCTCAAAACCAGCCCCTGATAGTCTGAAATAACATCGTGCATGATCTACGGTGCCTCCATGGCTAGTTTTTGCAATGCGCCACCGTCGAGCCGTTGAACGGTCCACTCGTCCAAGCCTTTTGCACCAAGCGCGCGATAGAAATCGATGGCGGGTTGATTCCAGTCCAGCACGTTCCATTCAAAGCGACCGCAATCGCGCTCAATAGCGAGTTTGGCGAGTTGGCTGAGCAGACGCTTGCCGATGCCATGGCCACGCATGGCCGGTTCGACAAAAAGATCCTCAAGATAGAGCCCACGTTTGCCGACAAAGGTGGAAAAATTATGAAAAAACAGCGCGAAACCGACTCGGCGACCCTTGTATTCGGCAATTAACACTTCAGCGCAGGGCGAAGCGCCAAACAAGGCCTCATGTAGTTGCTTTTCGGTTGCGAGCATTTCGTGTTCGAGTTTTTCATAGCGTGCGAGTTCGGTAATAAGTTCGCGAATGCGACTGACATCCCCGCTTTCAGCGGGGCGAATTAGAACGTTATCTGGCATCATGGAATTTGCTCGACTGCTCGCGAATTTTCAGTTGTCTTGGCTATACTGGATTAAGCTGATTCGTTTATGGCACAGAATCCTGGAGAAGTCATGTATCGCGGTTTACTGCTAGATATCAGTGGTGTCCTCTATCAGGACGATGAAGTATTGCCGGGTGCACTCGAGGCGGTGCGAGAAGTGCAGCAGGCCGGCATCGAGTTGCGACTGGTCACTAACACCTCGCGGCGCACGGCGCAGGCGATCTATTACGACCTGAAGCGCATGGGTTTTGCCATTGAGCAGGAGCAGTTATACACCGCGCCTAGAGCCATGCTGGACTACCTGCAGTCTCACGAACTGCGCCCCTACTGCCTTATACACCCCAGCCTGGAAACCGAGTTTGCCCGCCTCGACCACAGCAACCCCAATGCTGTTGTGGTTTGCGATGCGGGGGATCGCTTCGACTATAAATCGCTGAACAAGGCTTTTCAGGTATTGCTGGTTGACGATGCAGAGTTGCTCGCGGTTGGTGACAATCGCTATTTCCGTGGGCGCGGCCGATTGCACCTGGATGCAGGGCCCTTTGTGAAAGCCTTGGAGTACGCCAGCGGCAAAAAGGCAAGGGTGCTGGGAAAGCCTTCGACGGAATTTTTTAAAGTAGCCGTGCAATCCATGGGGCTTGAGCCTTCGCAGGTGTTAATGGTGGGTGATGACGTCGATGCGGATGTGAGTGGCGCGCAGGCAGCAGGACTGAACGCCTGCCTGGTAAAAACCGGCAAGTATCTGGCCGGCGATGAAGCTCGGGCGAGCGGCTGCCAGCTGGCCGACTCCTTGAGTGATGCGGTGGAGCAATTGCTCGGATAAACAGGAGGCCAATATGAAAGAGGCAAGTGTGATACGTCGCCATGGACTGAGTGTAGGGATGGAGCGTGTCGACCAGCAGCTTTTCTTGACGCTGTCTATTGTTGGCAAGTTGACCCATGAAGACTACAAGACCATTACTCCGATGCTCGACGGGGCGCTAAAAGGTATTACCTCGCCCCGGGTGCGAGCACTGTGTGATTGTCGCCATCTTGAAGGGTGGGAATTGCGCGCGGCCTGGGATGATTTAAAGTTGGGTCTCAAGCATGGCAGTGAATTTGAAAAAATTGCCGTGGTGGCAGATTCGCGCTGGGTGGAGTGGTCGACAAAAGTGGGCTCGTGGTTTTTGAAAGGTGAAGTCCGACACTTCGACAACGTCACGGCTGCCAGCCAGTGGCTAAAGGACTAGACCGGAAGAGTCTTTGCGCGGCCTTCGGCTTGTACGTCATGCACGGCGGTGGGACACTCGCTCTCCACACCACAGAGGTTTGAGAGATGTCAGCACCAGGCTTTGCCCAATTCGCCGCTCGCGATACCGCGCTGGTCATCCTGGCGGTTGGCAGTTGGTGGCTCTTTTCTTCTTACTCGGCGGGCAACGGTCCACTGGCAGATTTCGTCGGCGTGGTCGTGGGCGCCGGCCTGGGTTTTTGCGCCCACACCGCGCACGAGTGGGGTCATATTGCCGGTGGGATGATGTCGCGCAGCGTCATGCGCCCGGGCAGCAGTCTTGGCTCGTTTTCAAATTTTGTGTACGACTCCAAGCGTAATTCTCGCCCTCAATTCCTCATCATGTCGCTGATGGGCTTTATCCCCACCGGTGTCGCCGTCTGGCTCTTTTTCACCTATCTGCCTGATGCCGAGCTGGCGACTCACGTCGCGCGAGGCATCGTGCTCTTTCTGGTGGCGCTGGGGCTACTGCTGGAGTTGCCCCTCGTGATCTGGGCGCTTGTGCGCAAAGATTTGCCGCCGGTTGACCGTGCCGCTGCCTGAAAGGCGTCCCTCTCGTTGTTAATACTCCGCTCCGGTGTGCGTCTGCGTGGGGTGGTCGGCTATACTGGAAGGTTCTGGGCCGTTAAACGAGTCGCCCAAAACCGATAATAAGAGAGGTGTTTGATGTCAGCTCTGATGAGGCTAGCGCTGGTTGTGGTCTGTGTTGCCGGTCTGGCCGCCTGCAAGGCGGATAGCGGCAGTTCTTCAGCGCCGGTTCTGGCGCCTGATGTAGGTGGCGGTGGTGGTAATACTGGCGGTGGTGGCGGCAATGGTGGGGGAAACAATGGTGGTGGCAACCCCACGTTCCAGCAAGAATTCACGGACATTGACCTGCATACTCGGCAAACACCTGCACTGGCCAGTGGTGAAATAGAACTGCTGACCCTCTCGACCTTTCCTGACACTGTCTCTGGCGGGGACGTTCTTATTGCTCTGCGGGGTCTCGCACAGGGCCAGAGCGTAGCGCTTGAGCTGAACGGCGTGGCGGTAAGTCCGGAACTGACGCGTGATGCGGGCTCCGGAGAGTTACGAGCCTTGATCACGGGGCTTGCAGACGGCGATAACGTCATTGCGGCTGAAGTCAGCGACCTGTCGCGACGCGTTGAGCTCACGGTTCGCAATCACCCCATTACCGGCCCAATTATTTCAGGGCCGCATCAAAGTCCCTTTGTCTGCCGTACGAACGATCCTGCTGTTGGCCTGGGTGAGCCCACCGATCTGGTAAATTGCAGTATCGATACCGTATACGAGTGGTATTACCGAAAAATATCGGATCAGCAATACGCCCTGCTCGACCCGGAAGCAACCAGCTACCCCTCTGATATGCAGATGACGGTGACCAGCGAGGGTGAGTCTGTGCCCTTTATTGTGCGTATGGAATCCGCCACGATAAATCGCGGTATTGCCCGCATCGGGGTGCTTGACGATCCCGTGGCGCGCAATGTGCAGGGCGGCAGTCTGCCTTTCGACCCGCACTGGAATAAGCGGGTCTACTACATTTTTGGTGAGTCGTGTGGCGTTGGCTACGATCAGGGCAGGAATGATGTCAATTATGTGCTGGGGCCACCGCCAGCGCCCAATACCCTCTCGGCCGATAGGGCTTTGATTAACTTTGTCGGTGGCGCCGAGCGTTTGGGCCGTGGCGACATTGTTGTGCACTCTACCCTCTCCGCCTTTGGCGTGCACTGCAACCCCTTTGTCAGCGTTGAAACCACGATGATGATTAAGGAACACATCACCGAACAGTATGGTCTGGTGGAGCAGTTTATCGGCAGCAATGGTTCTGGCGCAGCCCTCCAGCAATACAATGCCGCGAACAATGCACCGGGGCTGCTGACGGCGGCGATGCCGACGGCAACTTTTGCCGATATTGCCAGCACGGCGATGACCGTTACCGACTGCGGCCTGCTCTACCACTATTTCCTTGAATCCAATCCCGGGTTTAGCAGTTCGCCGGAGAAAATGGCGGCAATTGCGGGGCATCGGCTTGAGAGTGTCAGCATTTGCAGCAGTTGGGATAGCGCTTTCTTTAACCGGGTTGTGGCAGATGAAGGCTGTCTGGATGCTGCTCCGGCGGGCGAGGTCGGACCACAATACCGATACGATAAAGTCAGCAACCCGCAGGGTTCACGCTGCACCATTCAAGATGCGAATATCAACTGGCTCGGGAGCCAGGATCATCCGGAAGTGCCTGGACTGCGCGTAGCCCGGCGTCCGCTGGACAATGTGGGGGTTCAATACGGTCTGCAGGCGCTCTTGGACGGGGTGATTTCCGGGGATGAGTTTATCGCTCTGAATCGCGATATTGGCGGTCTCGATATCGACGGCAAGTTTGTGCCCGAGCGTCATGTGATGGATCCCTCGCTGGCGTCTCTGCTACATGAAATCGGTCAGGTCATCGGTAGGGGCTCGCTGGCCGAAACGCCGATAATCGACCTGGCACCCTATCTGGATCTGGTGCCCGTGCTCAATATCCACGAGTCTGTGCGTCCCTTTAATGTGCGGGCGCGGCGCGCATTGCGCGATGCCAGAGCGAACGGCCACGAAACGCGCGTAGTCTGGCGCGGTGTTTTGACCCAGCCGGATGCCTTTGAGCAGATTGATGCCTGGACCGCGGCGCTGAGAGACCTGCCTCCCTCTGGCAACCGGGTGGCCGACGTCCATGCCGCCAAACCCGATACACTGGTGGATACCTGCAGCTTCTCTACGACTGGCGGCCAGTTGGAATTCCCTACCACCCTCTTGTTGCCCTTGGGCGGCCAACTGCCCCTGCTGCCGGCTGATTCCGGTCTGCCTGGGCAGAGCGTGCCTCTGCAGGTTAATGCCCCCGAGTCCTGGGATGAATACGGTGGTCCGGCCAATGCGACTGATCCCGCTCCCTGTGCGCGCTTCTTGCCTGTGGTCCAAACGCCCCGAATGGTCGCGGGTATGCCGATTTCGGATGATATTCTGAAGTGCCAGCTAAAACCCATTGAGCCGCTGGACTATGCAGGTCAGCTCAACAGCGTGCAGTTGGCGGAGTTGGCGACGATCTTCCCCAATGGGGTTTGTGACTACAGCAAGCCGGGGGTCGGCGACCTGCTTAGTACAGAAAACAGCATGCGCTGGCCCAGCTTGGGTACCCTCGGCAGCGCGCCCACGCCCCTGCAATGGCGCGCGGTGCGCTCCAAGCCAGCACCCTGATTCGCCCTCGTCCATTTGGCGTAGGTGGCGCAAAAATCACCAAACGGAGGCAAATGGGTGGGTAACTGGTTTAAAAATGAGCAATTTGCGCGCTGTACTACCTGGCTCCCCCATTTTCGGGGGAGTAAGCACTTGCTGCGCAATCTCAAAAAGGCTGGCACACTGGTTACAAAGTCGTAGCTTCGCTGAAGCCGATAATAATAATTAAGAGAGGTTGATATGAAGATGTCATTACCTGCCGCCCTGTGTGTGGGCGGTGCTCTGGGCCTGTGCGCGAGTGCTGTGTTGGCTCAGGAATCAACTGCCACATCGCCCCAGACCACCGCCAAAGTTCAGAGCACGGCGTTGGAAGAGGTCATTGTCACCGCCAGACGGCGTGCGGAAAATATTCAGGAAACACCCATTGCGGTGACGGCCATCAGCGGCGATGCCTTGCGTGAGCAGGGGATCGTCAACACCAGCGAACTGACCAAAAGCGTCCCCAGCCTGCAGATCAATGAGGGGCAGTCCAATCAGATCTATATTCGCGGCATTGGTGAGCGTTCGGGCTTTGCCCGGGTGGATCCGACGGTTGGCGTGTATCTGGACGACCTCTTCCTGCCGCGCACCGACGGTCAGCTGCTCGATACCGTGGATGTGCGCAGTATTCAGGTGCTGCGCGGCCCACAGGGAACCCTGTTTGGCAAAAACACGACGGGCGGTGCTCTGGTCCTGACCTTGGAAAAGCCCAATGATGTCTATGAAGGTTATATTGAAGGTGCGCTGGGCAATTATGAATCTCGCTCCCTGCGGGCGGCGGTCAACATTCCCATCAGCGACAATTTTTATACGCGCACTGCGATTACCATCGACAAGGACGATGGCTTTTTTGAAGACAAGCAGCAAGGTAAGACCTATTCGTCAACCGATCGCAAGGCGCTGGTTTTCCAGACTCGCTACGACAGTGACAGCAGCTTTACACTGGATACCCTAACCTACATCGGCAAAATTGATGAAGCCTTCCCTGCGATCAACTGCGACGTGTCGAGCGAGAACGGTTTGTTTGCAGACGGGCTCTACATTATGTGGGCCGGCGACACCGACCCCAGCAATCCCACTGCCTATAAAGATAATTGCGAGGCTAACTCCCGGACAAAAGGGAATGTAGGCGACCTTGAAACCAATATGGGGGCTAATCCCAACCTGAAGAAAAAACTGGATACTTACCTCTTCGGCGCAACGGCTCAGTGGGAGCTGAATGACGATGTGGCCATGAAGGTGGTGTTTGGTGCTCGCACGGAAACTGAGGGGCCGATTCAGTCCAGCGATAACGACGGCGGCCCCGAGAACTGGTCTGAAGCCATCAATACCGGTGATGGTGACCGCGACTCGATCAGTATTGAATATCAGGTTAATGGCACAGCATTTGATAGCCGCCTGAGCTATACCGGTGGCTTGTTTTATATGCGAGAAACCAACTTTGAACCCTTTGCCCTATTGAGTAACTTCGTCGGACTTGATGCGTTGACACTGGGTCAATTAGCCGCTGGCCAGTTACCGACACAGCCAACACCGGGCGGTACCCAACCCATTGTTGGTATTCTCAGTGGGCCGCTGTCGATTTCCGAGTTTGATCTGGAAAATAATACCTTTGCAGCATTCTTTCAGGGTTCCTACGACATAACGGATAACCTGCAATTTACCGGGGGTGTTCGTTATACCGCTGAGAAGCGTCAGTCTGAACTGGCGCTCTACCAGGCTGACGTCGATGCTATTGAAGATCGTGTCACCGGCGGTGTGTTTATCTCGCCGGCGACGGGCAAACCCATCAGCTTTGGCCCCAATGCGGAAGGGTTTTTTCCCTGTATTTTAGGCTGTGTGTGGGCGGACGATCCGGTACGCGTTTTTCAGAACCAGTTTCTCGACAATGACGGCGATGGCATTCCGGATATACCGATGAACGCGGAGCCTTCTTTCATCGACAAGGAAAAGAAGACCTTCTCAAAAGTCACGCCGATGGCATCGGTTTCCTACAACCTGCCTTACGAATGGCTGGATGATACTGTGCTCGATAGCATGATGGTTTACGGCACCTGGAGTACGGGTTTTAAGTCGGGCTTTTTTGAACCGCGGCTGCTCGATGGTTTGCAACAGGTGGATGCCGAGGAGGTCGTAAACCGAGAGGTGGGTTTCAAGATTGACGCCTTTGATCGTTCAGTGCGTTTTAACGTTGCGCTCTATTCGATGGATTTTGACAATATGCAGTTGATACAGGTGTCCACGGATTCGGGCGGGAATCTCGCGGTTATTTTTCGTAACGCCGGCGAGTCCACGATTGAAGGCTGTGAAATGGAATTAACCTGGATGCCTTCGCCGCTGGTCATGATCAATGCATCTTACAGTGACAACAACTACGAGTTTCAGCAGTTTACCGATAATGATCTGCTCAATGCGGTGGCTGGTAATTTCATCCCTGAAGATCGCACTGATGAAACCTTCCCGGCTTCACCGGAAACGACGGCTGCGCTAGGCATACAGCTAATGATACCAACGGGCCTTGGGATGGTAATTCCACGCGTGGATTTCAGTTACAAAAGTGAAATCTTTTTCGGTTTGGATGACGGCTCTTACAGTGTTTACGAGCGTGAAGGCATTGGCGGTTCTGAGGCCTTTACCCAGATTGATGCGCGCGTATCCTGGCAGAGCGAAAGCGGTGATCTGACCGTAGCTGCCTTCGTTAAAAACCTTACCGATGAGCGCTATATTATTGGTACCGCTTCGGTGTCGGATTCGGTTAGCACCTTTAACCAGACCTACGGTGATCCGCGCCGCTATGGCGTGCAGGTTCGCAAAACTTTTTAGCCGGCAAGAGGGTTGGGGCTTTACTTCGACTCTTTAGGCTAGCGCAGACGATAGCAATTTCTGCCGGCCTGTTTGCTCTCGTAGAGCAGCATGTCGGCTTCATGCATGACGTCGTTCGGATCGTCGAGTGCATCGGGTATCAGCCAGCGTGCCCCGGCACTGAGTGTAAGTTGTTGTTGAGCGCTGCCCGTATACTCGTGCTCTATCTGTAAGTCGCGCACACTCGATACAAGCTGTTCCAGCATCATCGTAACGGTTACGCGATCATTGCCATACCAGGCTAGGGCAAATTCTTCCCCCCCGACTCTGCCGGCAAGATCGCCGCCACGGCGAGTGCGGGCTCGCAACACTTCTGCGATTTTCACCAGACAGCGGTCGCCACTCGGATGGCCGTAGTGGTCGTTGTAGGCTTTAAAGTGATCGACATCCAGCATCGCGACTGTCAGTGGGCGCTTTTCCCTGGCGGCGAGCCTGAACAGGCGCGCGAGCTCGCGATTAAATTCGCGTTTGTTAAGTAGACCGGTCAAGGCATCTCGGCTGGAAATTTCGCGCAGCCATTCGCGCCTTAGCCAGGTTGAGCGATTGTAGACCTCCACCACCCAGGCGCCGGCAAGTATTGTCGTCATGAGTAGGGTAAAAGAATAGGCCTGCCCTAATTGGTAATCGCGTGCACGATCGTTCTGAAACTCCAGCGTTAGCGTCACGCTGTAAATCAGGATATGAAAAGGCAGCAATACCAGCAGGCGCACCCGGCACAGAATCAGCCCGATAAATATCGGCAGTGCTATAAAAGCTGTTGGAATATCAATATCCCAGGCAAACGCGGCGTTGCGCTGGTAAAGCATGGACAGTGAGCAGATAACAACGGCGGCCGTGCTTGCCCACTCTGAAAGGCGCTTCCCGCCGGGCAAGGTGTTGGCTGCCAATGCGACAAGCAGTGCGGTCGTCATTACGCCGAGTCCTACCTGCCAGCGCATGTCTAAAAAATCACCGGGAACGGTCAGGACAAAGTAGTCAATGAGCAGCACAGCGGCAACCACGGAAATGCCGGCAAGCATATAAATGGCGCGCAGGTATCGGCGCAGCCTATTGCTGTTGGCCGCGCTGAACCGAGCTTCATCTGGCGGGGTAAAGCGTAGACGCATAATTTCGCGCATGCGCCTTTTTGCGAGCTGGCTAATCCCGGAGCGATCCGCGCGATTGAGTCTTTGGCGGGAAACTTTGGGCTGGCTATGCATGGCCGGGTCTCGCGCGGGCATCAATGACGACCTGATTGCGACCCTGTTCCTTGGCCCGGTAGAGATGCCCGTCGGCTATGCGCATTGCAGCGAATCGATTGACCCTGCCATCGGGAATAAGACTGTATACGCCGATACTGACCGTCACACTGCCCAACGCGTCCGGACGGGATTCGTGAGGGAGGCCGAGACGCTCTATAGTGTTACAGGCGCGGACGCATAAGGCAGAGGCTTCCTCCTTGTTCATACCGTAGAACAGCAGTACGAATTCTTCACCGCCCAAGCGCGCGCAGTAGCCACCGTGTTCGTCAGCCAGTTGATTCAATGGTTGCGCTATGGCGGCGAGGCAGTCGTCGCCTCGGCTATGCCCATAGAAATCGTTATAGGGTTTGAAGAAATCGATATCCACAACGGCAATGCTGATATCTCGCTGCTCGCGTTGTGCCATTGAGTACAAGCGGCGGTAGACCATTCGAAACTGGCCGCGATTAAGTGAGCCCGTTAAGTCATCATACTCAAGCTGCTGTTGTACTTCCTTGGATTCCAGCCAATTCAGGCGGGTACTGGCTTCAATAATGTAGCAGCCGGCAACGCCCAGTATAAATATCACTGTCATGCTTTCCAGTTCGTAGACTGTGTTGATCAGCGCGCTTTGCTGGCTCTTGTAATCACCGACGTGCAGCTCTGCAGCGAAGTTTAGGGCAAACAGCACTATTCCCAGTGGCACGACATAAACGCTGCGAATTCCCGAAAAGAAAAATGCGCCGAGTATGGCGACATTCGCCCAGCCGATGGCGGTGAAGTAGTCGAGCTCGTGGCCCAATACGCGCTGGTAGATTGAATTTAAACTGACGGCGACCAGTGTCGCGGCAGCCAGCGGTGTTGAAAATCGCTGCAAGCGGTTATTAATAGAGGCATAAAGGGTCGCTACAACCAGTGGGATAACGACCGCAAACTGCATTAGCCTGACGGGTGCTACAAAGGCTTGTGGCGGCTGAAAGATAAAGTGGTCAGTAATAGGCGTGGCTAAAAAAATGATGGCGAGAAAGGCGCTAAACACGAGGCGCTCGCGCAGGGCCAGCCTGTGGTGGTAGCGGCGATAGTCGGTTTCCAGCTCGGGTGCAAATGACAGGCGAAGGTAGCTGCCGCTATCAATATGTTGCTGAAACGGTGTGCGCCCGTCCGGGCCTGCGTGGTCGGAACTACGAGTGACGATGATTGCGCTGCCTCATTTTTGTTATTTTCGCGCGCATGTAATGTGGCGCTGCGGTATTTGCTTGGCTGCAGGCTGAGAATAACGGATTTTGGCTCACTGGTGAAACTTCTGGGGGGACTAAGTCTTGTGTAATGTAGCGGGCCACCAGAGATTACCCCGGCTGAGGCAGATAAAGACCAGGCCAAGGCTGATGCCGCGGGCCAGATTGAATAGCAGAAAACTCAGCCAGAGCCCTTGGTTGCCCAGTGTTTGAGTGAGCGCCCATAAGGGCAGGTATACACCCACAACGCTGAAGATCATGGTGTTTTGCATCCATCGCGTCTGCAGGGCGCCAATAAAAATCCCGTCGAGCAGATAACTGGCGGCCGACGCCAGCGGCAGCGCCAGTAGCCAGGGGTAGAAGCGGTTGGCGCTTTCGGCAACCGCCGGGATATCAGTCATAAGGGTCAGGATCGGTGCTTGACCGGCCCAGAGTATCAGGCACAGGCCCAGGCCAGTCAGGATGGAGCACTCTGCACTGGCGCGGCAGATTTTTCGGAAATTGCGCCGGTCTCTGGCGCCAACGGCTTCGCCAACCAGGGCTTCTGCAGCATGGGCGAAGGCGTCAAGACCATGGGCTGTAAATAGCATCAGATTGATAAGCAGGGTGTTGGCGGCGAGCACGGCTGTACCGAAGTGCGCGCTCTGCGCCGTGAAAAAGGCGAAGGCGAACAGGAGTAGCGCGGTGCGTATAAAGAGGGCGCTGTTGGCCCGCAGAATACTTCGGTATCGGGCCGCTTTCAGCACCATTGACTGTATTTGCGCCAGACTGTGCTCTCTCAGTGCCGGAGCAACCATCCACAGAGCGATGGCCGCGCCCGAGCACTCGCTGATGACACTGGCGATGGCTGCACCGCGACTGTTCATATCCAGACCGAGAATCAAGGCATAGTCGAGCACAATGTTGAGTCCGTTTGTGCTGACGGTAATAATCAGCACCTGCCGGGCCTTTTGCTGGCCAATTAACCAGCCGACTGCAACGTAGGTGAGCAGCACGGCAGGGGCACTGATAATGCGAATTGTGGTGTATGTAAGCGCCAACCCTGAAGATTCTGAAGGCGTGTTCATCAGGGTAATGGCAGATGGGAGCACCCAGGGCGCAAGTAAACTGACCATGCAGCCCAGAACCAGAGCCAGGGTGGACGATTGCAGCAGGACCTCGGCCTGGGCGGCGCGGTTACCGGAGCCGCGAGCCTGGGCGGAGGCCCCGGTTGTACCCATGCGCAGAAAGCCCAACCCCCAGAAGAGCATGCCCAGCAGGCTGCTGCCAACGGCGACCGCCGCGAGATAGCGGGCATCGTCCAGGTGTCCGAGTATGGCGGTGTCGACAAGCCCCAGCAGAGGAACCGAGATATTGGCTAATAGCATTGGCCCGGCTATGCGCCATATTTTGTGGTGTCTACTCATTTAAACCGCATTCAATGGTGGTGGCTCGGTATATAGGCCTGCAGGCTGGCATTTTACGGGGCTTGTAGTGGCGCTGCCCAGCGAGAAGGGTTTATAATTGCGTCGTTTTGCCGCACCCAAAGTGGGCTTTGGGCGGTGCGCGGAGTCATCCGTGGCGGGGGAAGTCACTCACGCTGTCAGCGATTTCGGTCTCTGACAGGCAATTTTGTACTTTCTTGTTGATACAGTCCTCTAGAGATTGAACGCTGGTTTTCGGGCCGGTTGTGCCATGGTTTTGTGCGCCGTTCGTGGTTTGCGACGGGGAAAATTAATCTAATTAGTACATGGAGACACGGGAGAATGCATTCACAAGCGAAACGGCTGTTCCAGCTGGCGCTTAGTCCTGTGCTGTTGGCGCTGACATTGTTCAGCACCGGTGCCTGGGCCGAAGAGGGCCAGCGCTGGCAGACCAACATGACGACCAGCGTGACTGAAGTTGGCCAGAAAATCTATGACCTGCACATGCTCGTATTCTGGATATGTGTTGTTGTAGGTATTGTGGTTTTTGGCTTCCTTTTCTATTCCGTATTTGCGTTTCGCAAATCCCAGGGCGCAAAAGCCTCCAGCTTCCACGAAAACACAACAGTGGAAGTGGCGTGGACAGTGGTTCCCTTCTTTATCCTGATTTTTATGGCCTGGCCGGCAACGACTACGCTGATTGAAATCTACGATACTGACGATGCCGAGCTGGACATTCTGGTAACGGGCTATCAGTGGAAGTGGAAGTACGAGTACATTCTGCCCGAAGGCGACAATGTCAGCTTCTTCTCTAGCCTGCGCACTGACAAGAGCGAGATTTACAACGAAGCCGACAAAGGGTCCAACTACCTGCTGGAAGTTGATGAGCCCGTCGTGATCCCCGTCGACAAAAAAGTCCGTTTCCTGATTACTGCGAATGACGTTTTGCACGCCTGGTGGGTTCCTGCCCTGGCGGTCAAGCGCGATGCTATTCCCGGTTTCATTAATGAAGCTTGGACAAAAGCTGCCGAGACCGGCGTATTCCGCGGCCAATGTGCCGAGCTTTGCGGCCGCGACCATGGCTTTATGCCGATCGTCGTGAACGTTGTTGAGGAGCCCGAGTACAACGCGTGGCTGGACAGCAAAAAAGCTGAAGCAGCAGAGATCAAAAAGCTGATGGCCCAGAGCTTTACCATGGATGAGCTGATGGCGCGTGGTAAAGCTGTCTACACTCGCTCGTGCGTTGCCTGTCACGGTGCCAACGGCGAAGGCGGTGTCGGCAAGCCGATTGCAGACAGCCCGGTTGCTACCGGCGACGTTGCTACCCACATTGATGTGCTGGTAAACGGCGTGCCAGGCTCTGCGATGCAGGCTTTTGGTGGTCAGCTTAATGACGTCGAACTTGGTGCGATTGTGACCTACACCCGTAATGCCTTTGGCAACAATATGGGTGACAAGGTACAGCCAATCGACATCTACAACTTCAAAAAAGGTCAGTAGGAGGATTCACCAATGGGTGCTCACGGACCTGCTAAAGGTTTAAGTCGGTGGTTGTTTACCACCAACCACAAGGACATCGGTACGATGTACCTGTGGTTCAGCTTTGCGATGTTCATTTTGGGTGGCTCGTTCGCCATGATCATTCGCGCGGAGCTGTTTCAGCCGGGCCTGCAAATTGTAGAGCCTGAATTTTTTAACCAGATGACCACCATGCACGGTCTGGTGATGGTATTCGGTGCCATCATGCCAGCCTGTGTTGGTTTGGCTAACTGGATGATTCCGTTGATGATTGGCGCCCCGGATATGGCGCTGCCGCGGATGAATAACTGGTCTTTCTGGATTCTGCCTCCGGCGTTTCTGCTGCTGACCTCTACCCTGTTTATGGAAGGCGGCGGCCCCAACTTCGGTTGGACGTTCTACGCGCCTTTGTCGACAACCTATGCGCCGCCAAGCGTGACCTACTTCATTTTTGGCGTTCACATTATGGGTCTGTCGTCCATCATGGGTTCAATCAACATCATTGCGACCATCGTCAATATGCGCGCACCCGGCATGACCTACATGAAAATGCCGTTGTTCGTATGGACCTGGCTCATTACCGCCTTCCTGCTGGTAGCGGTCATGCCGGTACTGGCTGGTGCGGTTACGATGATGCTGATGGATATTCACTTTGGCACCAGCTTCTTCTCCGCGGCTGGTGGCGGTGACCCGGTCTTGTTCCAGCACGTGTTCTGGTTCTTTGGTCACCCCGAGGTATACATCATCATCCTGCCGGGTTTTGGTGTGGTCTCCCAGATTATTCCGACCTTCTCGCGCAAGCCGCTGTTCGGCTACGACTCCATGGTTTACGCCACCGCGTCGATCGCCTTCCTGTCGTTTATCGTGTGGGCTCACCACATGTACACGGTAGGCATGCCGATTGCCGGTGAGCTGTTCTTTATGTACGCCACCATGCTGATTGCGGTGCCGACAGCAGCAAAAGTGTTCAACTGGATCACCACCATGTTCAAAGGTTCTCTGACCTTTGAAACGCCGATGTTGTTCTCGATTGCGTT
>JBFKDP010000049.1:0-16785 GCA_041619575.1 Litorivivens sp. | reverse complement strand
TGAATCTTGTTTTTCTTCATCAGGTGTTTAATGCCCGCACTGAGTTGACCCGCGACCTGGCGCGATCGCTCCACCATCCGCGCCAGATCAAAACTCGGCTCGCCAAACTCAAGACCTAACTCGCTGGCATGACGCGCCTCGCGCAACAGGTCAGCTGTATGCAGCAAGGACTTGGTGGGTATGCACCCCCAGTTGAGGCACACTCCGCCCAGTTCCTCGCGCTCTGCCAATGCAACGCTCAAACCCAATTGCGAAGCTCTAATAGCTGCGGTGTAACCACCGGGGCCACCACCAATAACGAGCACATCCACGTGCAAATCACTCATCGCATCACTCCCTTACACCAACAGCCGCCACGGCGCGGCGAGCAAATCGCGCACCTCGCGCAAGAATTCGGCAGCGGGCGCACCATCCAGGATCCGGTGATCCCATGTTAGGGAGAGATTCATCTTCTTGGTTTTGACCGGCGTATCACCGTCCCATTCCACACCATCATATAGACGATTTACGCCCAGAATCCCGGACTGCCCTTCGTTGACAATGGGAGTGAACGAGTCCACGCCATACATACCCAGTGTCGATACCGTAAAAGTGCCGTCGGCATAATCATCCAAACCTAGTTTCCCGTCTCGGGCCGCCAAAGCCAGACGCGAACTTTCTTGCGCCAGTTGTTTCAGACTCAGCTGATTAGCCGCGCGGATGACCGGCACCACCAAACCATCAGCGAGCGCGACAGCCATACCCACATTGACCTCGCCTCGCAGCACAATGTCAGTCTCCGTAAAGTGACTGTTCATCATGCGGTGTTTCGTCAGCGCTTTTGCCACCGCCGCGATAACAAAGTCGGTATAGCTTGGCTTGACGGCATCGTCCGCCCACTCTTCGATCAGACCGGCGCGTACTTTTACGGCATCATCCATGATCACTTCCATGTTCATGGTGAGCTGTGCGCTTTGCTGCAGGCTGTTGTGCATGCGGCTAGCAATGGTTTTCCGCATACCACGCAGCGGTATACGCTCGTCTTGCGGCTGGGCCTGCTGCACTACAGCCGGTGCGGCGGATCGATTGCCAGCTACCGCATCCACATCGGACTGTACGATGCGGCCACCCGGTCCGGTGCCCGAAATAGAGGCCAGATCGATACCCCGTTCGGCGGCGAGACGTTTTGCTAACGGGGACGCTTTCACCTCGTCCTGTGATACTGCTGCACCGGGGTTTGCCGCGCTGGCAGCCTGCACGTCTGCTTCGACAATGCGACCGCCCGGCCCCGTGCCGGTCAGCTGCGTGTAGTCGACATTCAGCTCCCGCGCCAAGCGTCGTGCAGCGGGCGATGATTTGATGCGCTCACCCGGCACCCGCTTTTCCTGTGGTGCTCGCGCTGTACTTGTGGCGCGCAAATCTGACGCTGAAGAATCCGCCGTATTTTCATTTGTGGACGCTACCGGTGTGGCCGCCGGAGCGGCGTCGATGTTTTCGCCAGCTTCATAGATATAACCGATGACGTCACCCGGCTTGGCCGAAACCCCTGCGGCTAATCCGTGCTTTACGATACCGTCGTCGTCAGCGTCGACATCCAGGGTGACTTTCTCGGTTTCAAGGGCATAAAGCAGTTCCCCTTTCTTTACCGGGCTGCCATCAGGGATGTACCACTCAGAGACCATCCCCTCAGTCATGGTCATGCCTACTTTTACGAGATAAATTTCTTTAGGCATTTGCCTCTCCAGCGTTCATATCATTACTCGCAATTCGGGCTTATAGCGCCAGCATCTCTTTCACCGTTTTCACGATGGTTTTTGCATCCGGGATATAGGCTTTTTCCAGCTCCGGGCTGAACGGTACCGGACAAAACGGCGCCCCTACCCGCATAACCGGTGCATCCAGATAATCAAACGCCAGCTCCTGAATTTGCGCCGCAATTTCGCCACCAAAGCCACCGAACTTCACCGCCTCATGCGCGACCAAGGCCCGATGCGTCTTCTTGATAGATTTTATGACTGTGTCAGTATCAAAGGGCGACACACTGCGCGGGTCGATCACCTCAACGCTCACCCCAAGTTCCGCTAACTCTTCAGCGGCTGTCATCGCCTCGTTCACCATACGGCTGATAGCGACAATGGTCAGGTCAGTACCTTCTCGGCGGATCGCGGCCTGCCCCAGAGGTACTTCATAGCTACCCTTGGGCACTTCCATTTTCGTCGCCAGTGACAACTTGTTGTAGACAACGAATACCGGGTTATCGTCACGTGCTGCCGCTATCGTCATGCCTTTGGCATCATAGGCATTTGACGGACAGGCCACCTTGATACCCGGCAAATGTGCCAACCAGGCTTCAAGGCATTGCGAGTGTTGCGCCGCCATGTTCATACCACCACCGGCCATGGTCAGCACCGTGACGGGCAAGGTTGCGGCACCGCCAAACATATAGCGCATCTTGGCCATCTGATTGGCAATTTCGTCCATACATTCGCCGAGAAAGTCCATGTACATAATGTCAACGATGGGGCGGCATCCAACAGCAGCCGCGCCAACACCCAGACCGATAATGCCTTTTTCTGAGATCGGCGTATCAAATACCCGCTCGTCGCCAAATTTCTCATGAATGCCATTGGCGAAACCAAACACACTGCCGGCCTTCAGGTCTTCACCGGCAAGAAAACTATTGTCTTGCTCACGCAATATTTGACGCAAACCATCGTTGATGGCCGATACATAGGGGAGACTTCTTGCTTCCGTCATTTTCTGGCCTCACTTTCACAATACACATCTTCAAGCAATTCGCTTGGATCGGGGAACGGCGCATCAAAGGCGAACTGAATAGCGTCTTCAATGTCTTTATTCACGCTCTCGTAGACAGCATCAATCTGTGCCTGACTGCACAGTCCAGCCGCGATCATCTGGCGTTCGATAGCCTCAATCGGATCACGTTTTTTCCACTCTTCAACCTCATCTTCGGTGCGGTAGTTTTTTCCCATACCGCGCATACCCACGTGATCGTAGTACCGGTAGGTTTTGCATTCGATTAGCGTCGGCCCACCACCGGTTCGCGCTCGCTCAACGGCTTGCTCCGTAGCCTGATAAACCGCGGTAGCATCCATACCATCGACGACCACACCGGGCATACCGTAGCCTGCCGCGCGGTCGGCGATATCGACGATGACCATACTATTGGCTTGCGACATGTATTCGCTGTAGCCGTTGTTCTCGCACACAAAAATACAGGGCAATTTGTACAGCGCCGCCATGTTCATGGATTCATGGACACTGCCTTCATTGGCCGCACCATCACCAAAGAAGGTCACCGCAACGCTCTGCCGTTTCAAAAACTTGTTGGCAAACGCAGCCCCCATTGCGATCGGCTGACCGCCGCCGACAATCCCGTTCGCGCCCAGCATGCCAAGCTCCATGCTGGATATGTGCATACTGCCGCCTTTGCCGCGGCAGTAGCCTGGTGCCCGGCCAAGCAATTCGGCAAACATCGGTTTGAACTCGCCACCTTTGGCAATCAGGTGGCCGTGACCGCGGTGGGTCGAGGTGATTTGATCCTCGTTGTTCAAGTGCTGCATGACCCCTGCTGCTACAGCTTCCTCACCGACGTACAGGTGCAGACCACCCGGTACTTTGTTTTCTTCCATCAAGCGACCAGCTTCGAGCTCAAAGCGCCTAATTCGCACCATCTTTAAATGCAGCGCTTTCATAATCTCTTCGCTCAATCCCGCACCCTGCTCATCGGCAGCTGCAACGACAGCCTTAGTTTTCTTGTTAGCACTCAAGGACATTCTCCTCTGCTCTATTTTCATTTTCCGCCATCACCACGCACTGGCTGCTGGTACTTCGGAATCCCAACATTTACTTAGGGCTGCGCCCTGTCCGCGATCACAGCACATCGTTTAAAAACCCGATAATGAGTTTGTTCACTTGCTCTGGCGCTTCTTCCGGTGTCCAGTGTCCAACATTCGGCAACAGCTGATTCACCCTCAGATCCGGCACATAATTTGGCATCCGTTCATAAGAAGCTTTCATCAAGTGCAGCACCGCCTCACGATCACCCGCAACGAATAACGCCGGCTGGGTAACCTTGTCCGGCACACCCACCGTTAATTCCCAGCTCAAATCCATATTGCGGTAGTAGTTCAGCGGACCTCGAAATCCGGAAGCTCGAAACTCCTGCGCAAGAAAATTCAAATCGGCTTCACTCATCCAATCCGCCAGTGCGTCTGGAGCGGGCTCGGCCACTGAAGAAAAAAAGTCGGGCGCCGGCGCTGTCGGCTTTAGGAACTCACCGGCTTCAAAAGCGCCAGACCCGAGGTGGTAAAACTTGCGGAGGTTGCCTTTAATATCAGCTTCCCACTCTGCCTCGGCAACACCCTGCGTCTGATAGTAAAGCTGGTAGAAAAATTGACCCTCAAAGACTTTCTCCATAATCGCCATCGGCGGGCTGGGACTGCGGGCAGAAAACGGATTCGACAGTGCGCCAACGGCAGTGATGAGCTGCGGATACATCTGGGCACAGAGCCAGGCAGTTGGCGCGCCCCAATCATGGCCTATGACCGCCGCTGTCTTGTGACCCAACGCAGAAATTAAACCGATAATATCGGCAGCCACTTCCATCTGGTTGTAGGCTTCGACCGCATGGGGTTTATCACTCTTGCCATAACCGCGCATATCGGGCGCCACTGCATGAAATCCGGCCTGCGCCAAGGCCTTGAGCTGATGGCGCCAGGAATACCATGACTCCGGAAATCCATGACACAGGATCACCAAAGGCCCCTGCCCCTGCTCGGCAATGTTCAGCGATATGCCGTTGGTTTCAACGCGGCGCTGTGTCACTGGTTCGGTCATTGGCATGTTCACCAGGTATCAACCATCGGACGCTTTTTGCCCAAACGTTTTTCTGGCAGCGGCGTCGAGCGCCATGCGTTTACCAACCAGCTTCTCGTTTCGGCCGGATCGATAACGGCATCCACTTCGAGCTTTGAGGCTACAGAAATCGCTTTGCCTCGCTCCATCATACGGGCGAGATGCCGGTCAAACATTTCCTGTCGTTCTTCGTCGGAACCGGCGGCGTCCAATTCCTTGCCGTATCCGAGCCTGACCGCCCCTTCAAAACCCATGCCCCCAAATGCGCCCGACGGCCACGATACACACAAACCCGGGCTATGAAGGTTGCCACCCGCCATGGCTTGGGCACCCAACCCATAGGCCTTGTGCAATACCACAACAAAAATAGGCACATTCATTGTCGCCGCTGTCACAAACAAGCGGCTGACTCTGCGAACCGTCGCGGTACGTTCACTGTCCGGCCCCACCATAAACCCGGGGGTATCGCACAGCGATAGAATGGGAATATCAAAAGCATCACACAGTTGCATGAACCGGCTCGCTTTTTCTGCCGACTCTGCTTCTATTGCGCCACCTAAATGGGCAATATCGTTCGCAATCAAACCAAAAGGTTGACCCTCGATGCGAATAAAGGCGGTAACGATTCCTGCACCGTAAGCGCGTCTGAGTTCGAGTACCGAATCCACATCTGCGATCAATTCAATCGCCTCGCGAATGTCGTATGCGCGCTTGCGGTTTTCCGGAATGATCGACCGCAAGCGGCGCTGATCATGGGCCTCCCATTGGCTGACCGCTCCCTGAAAATACGACAGCGCTTTTTTAGCCAGTTCTGTCGCGTGGGCTTCGTCATCAGCCAGAATATCGACAACACCGTTCGGGTATTGAACATCGATAGGCCCGATGTCGGTGGGCGCAAACTTACCCAGTCCACCACCTTCAATCATGGCCGGCCCGCCCATACCAATCCAACAGCTGCGGGTAGCGATCGTAATATCAGAGCAGCCATAGAATGCCGCGTTGCCGGCAAAGCAATAGCCGTTAGCGATACCAATTCTTGGTACCAAACCACTCATCCGGGCGTACTGCGAAAAACTGCTGACCGTTAAACCACTGATGGTAGCGTCTAGCATATCGACATCGCCTGGCCGGCCGCCGCCACCCTCGGTATAGAAAATCACCGGAGTTTTCCATTTTTCGGCCACTTCCAGAATGCGATCGGTTTTTTTGTGATTGAAGTGACCTTGTGTCCCGGCCAGTACTGTCGCATCGTAGGACAGTATCGCGGTACGACTGGTGCGTTCATCAAACAGGTCACCATTCACACCGCCGAAGCCGGTGATCATGCCATCAGCGGGCGTTGATCGGATCAGGTCGTCGATAGAACGGCGCCGCGTCTGCGCTGCATACGCCAGTTGGCCGTACTCATTAAAACTGCCTTCATCACAGAGCAGTGCGATGTTTTCGCGCGCCGACAAATAGCCTTTGGCATGGCGCTTTTGCATAGCCTCGGGTCGGGCAGCGTCAGCGGTCAGCTGTTGACGATCAAACAGTTCCTGCAAATCAGGCCGGATCGCATTCGGATCGGTTCCGGCTTCATCGTTAAGTGCCACATCAACCCCATCACTGGGCTCAATGAATATCACGGGCTGTTCTCGATCAGCCATATCGCCCGCGCCCAACACAAGCGAATGCACGGTGCCTGCGACGGGTGCAACGACCGGATATTCCATCTTCATGGCTTCGACAATGCCGATCTGCTGCCCCTTCTGCACCCCTTCGCCAGCCGCTACGTCAATACTCACCACTACACCCTGAATAGGCGATACCACTGACAGGGTGCCAGCCGGGGTCGCAATATGACTGCTGGCAAGCTGCGCAGCGTGCTCGGTGCACTCAAAAAAACCGTCAGCTAGCCCGGCCTTTTCTGCACCCAGCAGCGCCTCCAGATGCTGATCGATAAACCGTGTTGTAACGTCCCATGCCCGCACATTTTCGTGCGACAAAATCGCATCCAGAAAGGGCGCGTTCGTCACTACGCCCTCGATACGAAAATCCTTCAGTCCCCGCTGCGCCTTTTTCAGTGCGCCGCGCAAACCACCTTGCCGGCTATGCACAATGAGCTTTGCCAGCAATGAGTCATAATTTTGACTGGTGCGATACCCCGCATAGCCGAAGGTATCGACCCGCACACCTGGCCCGGCGGCCGGTTCAAAGACGGACAAGGTGCCCCCTTCCGGCCTGACATTGCCATCTTCAGCCATAGACTCCATGTTGATGCGCAGTTGCACCGCCAAGCCGGCAGGCGCTGGCGGCTCGCTCGCATTGATACCTACGTCGGCGAGGGATTTGCCTGACGCGATGTGGAGCTGGGTTTGCACCAGATCGATACCGGTAATTTCTTCGGTAACGGTATGTTCCACCTGTATACGTGGATTGGCTTCCATAAAGTAAAACGGAGCATCTTGCGAGTACTCTGCGTCGACCAGAAATTCAAAGGTGCCCAGACTTTTGTAGTCGCAAGCCGCCGCCAGCTTCATCGCCGCGGCAAGGATCTTTTGGCGTGTGGTATCGTCCAGGGTCGGTGCTGGCGCAATTTCTACCAATTTCTGATTACGTCGTTGAATAGTGCAATCGCGCTCCCACAAATGGGCGACGTCTTGGCCATCACCTATAATTTGCACCTCGATATGGCGTGCGGCTGGGAGATAGCGTTCAAGATAGACATCGCCACAACCGAAGGCGTTTTCTGCTTCGCTACGACATTGTTTCAATGCGTTTTCGATAGTGTCGGGCTCATGCACGATGCGCATGCCACGACCACCACCACCGGCAACAGCCTTTACGATCATGGCGCCGCCGTTGAGGCTGTCAAAAAAGGCTTTCGCTGAATTAACTTCAACGGCTTCTACCGTGCCCTCAAGGACGGCAACATCGAGCTGCTCGGCCAGTTTACGGGCATTGATCTTGTCACCCAGTAATTCCAGCGTAGCTGCACTGGGACCTACAAAGGTGATACCCGCCTGCGCGCACTTGCGGGCAAACTCGGCGTTCTCGCTCAACAAACCATAGCCGGGATGGATGGCATCGCAGCCTTGTGCTTTAGCAACGGAAATTACCGAATCGATATTGAGATAAGCTTGCGCACCACTGCCGTCCAACTCGATGGCTGAGCTGCCTGCCCGAACATGCAATGAACGGGCATCATCTTTCGCGTAAATCATGACAGTGTCGACATCACATTCGGCCGCAGCGCGCGCGACTCGAACTGCAATCTCGCCGCGGTTTGCAACTAAAATTTTCCGCACTCGCTTTTCCATTCCCAAAGTTCCAACTCAATCAATTTGCGTTGTCTGACGCGTCAGCAACCCTATTTCGGCAGCTTTTTGCCAGCGGCTTCTCGGTCCCACGTGTTAGGCGTTACGCCAGCATCGCGAATTTTTGCTTTTTGAACCCGCAACGTGGCTTGGGTCTTTGGCAGCTCATCTAACTGTTCGATATAGCGGGGAATCGCAAAGCGCGGCATTTTCGGAATCAGGTAATCGATCAGTTCTTCCGGGTTCAGCTGGGCATCCGGTGCTAGGACCACAGCAAGTTTCACTTCATCTTCTGAAACCTCGGAGGGCACCGCTACGGCGGCGCATTCGACAACATCCGGGTGTGAGTTGACACAGGCCTCAACTTCGAAGCTCGAAATGTTTTCACCACGACGGCGGATATAATCTTTGGCGCGATCAAAGAAATAGAAATAGCCGTCTTCGTCACGAATAAAGGTATCACCCGTATGGAACCAACCGTTGCGCCAGGCTTCATTGGTTTTTTCCGGCATATTCCAGTAGCCCACGTTGAGCGTCCATGGCTCAGACCGGATAATTAATTCGCCGGGGGTATTGGGCGGCACTTCCAAGTCATGCTCATCAACAATGCGAACCTCTACACCCGGTCGAACACGACCACAGCTGGTGCGATTCGCGTCTGTTGCATCGTAATTTGCCATCAATGGCGTATTGATTTCAGTCGCGTTAAATCCGGTTCGCACCTGCACATTAAAGCGTTTTTGAAATCGCTCAATGTCGGGAATGATGGGCACCATACCCAGACGCTTCAGTGGATTGTCTGCATCATCATCGCGCTCCGGTTGTGACATCAGAAATTGCGCGATGGGACCAATCATCACCATTTGCTGAACGCCGTAGGTTCGAATGTCATCCCACAGGGCATCGGTTTTAAACCCTTCACGCAAAATCAAGGTACTTCCGGTTCTGGCAACGTTATAGATCGGCACTTTCCCGGCGACGTGATACGACGAGTACGACGAGTATTCGACTAACGGTTCGTCAGTCTCCCATCCGTAATCTATATGTACCTGGGAGTTAAACTGCCCCCAGGGCATCATGACGGCCTTGGACGGCCCGGTGGTGCCGGACGTAAACAACAAAGCAGAGATATCCCAAATATTCGGCCCTTCTTGTGGTTTGCTGTCCGCACCGTCAAGAAAAAGGCTAAGGCTGACTAAGGTGAAGGGCACCGACGCCGTCATCTCGGAGTCATCACCACCGACTACAACCACAGTTTTAAGGAAGGTGAGTTCATCGGCAGATTCAATGACAGCAGCCAGGTATTGCTCATGTACCACTGCCAGCGAGGCTTCGGTCAAGTTGAAGGCATGGACTAACCAATTACCTTTGTACATTGTGTTCAGCGGCGCTTCGATGGCACGTATCCACCCACACCCCAACCAAGACAGCACAGAGGTTAGGTCATTTGGCAGCATGGTCGCTACCGTCTGCTCTGCAACGATACCGCGACGTTGGAGAGCATCTGCCCACTGGAGCGAACGATCCAGCGCTTGCTTCCAGGTAAGGCCTTCGCCACCAACCTCTTGATAGGCCAACTGATCCGGCGTCTGCTCCGCGCGCATTTCCACCAGTTTCGGCAGTAGGATGCCATCGGTATCTGTGATCATTCCTAGTCCCCGTTATTTTTCAGTCGATTGATTTGCTGCAGCTCGCGCTGCCCTGATATGTTCAACCGTCAGCAGTTGACCGCGTTCATCCATTTCCATTGCTGCATCCACTGACGCTATCTCCAGCGCCGCGTCCAGCGCGCGTTTGGTCATACGCAATGCTGCGATCGGCGCTTCCGCCATCTCTCGCGCGAGCACGAGGCCATGCTCTGTCAGTGCTTCTTCAGCAACCACGGCTGACACCAACCCCGCCTGCAAGGCCTCGTCAGCGGTAAGATCCCGCTTCCCGGTCAGCATCATTTCGCGTGCGCGCGACAAACCGAGTGTCCGCTGTAAGCGCCAAGCCATCCCCGTTTCGGAGCCCGTAAGTCCGAGATTGATAAATGCAGTGCGAAATCTGGCGTTTTCAGTCGCAACAATCACATCCGAACACAAGGCCATAATGAAACCTGCGCCGATAGCTGCACCGTGCACCAGTGAAATTATCGGTTGCGGACAATTACGCATCGCGCGCAGCACATCCCGAACGTACCAATCACCTTTGCCACTTGGACCGTCCTGTAACATATCGGGCTGACCGAAGGCCTTTACATCAGCGCCCGAACAAAACCCCGTGCCAGCGCCTTGCAGCAGGACGACACGAACCGACTCATCGCGGCGAAGTCCTTCAAAATACGCTAGCAACTCTTCAACCATTGGCTGATTTATCGCGTTTAATCGCTCAGGCCGATTCAAGGTGACCGTTGCAATACCCTCTACACAATCAGTAAGCAGAAGCGATGTCATGCGTGTCTCCATTTAAACGAAGCCGTCATAGTCCGGTGACCCAAAACGTTCGGACAAAGCTGCGGCTGCTCGCTCTAACTCTTCTCCCGAGTCACCATAGGACGCGCAGGCTGACCGGATTCGACGCATATAAAGCTGTAAATCGTATTCATTGGAGTAGCCAATCGCGCCGTGCAATCGCAATCCATCGTTGCCAATTTTTGCAGCGACTTCATTGACATAGGCCTTGGTCGACGCCACGGTGTAGCCGTCACTTCGGGATTGATCCAGGAGCCACGCCGACTCGAAATTGAGCAGCCGACAGGCATCGGCCTGGATTCTCATATCAGCACAGGGATGAGCAACGGCCTGATACGCGCCAATCGCCGTGCCAAACTGTTTTCTGATTTTTGCGTATTCAGCAGTCAAACGAACGACGCCCTCACATAGGCCCACAGCCTCAGCAATTTTCAAGGTTGTAGCAAAATTCAGTCCTGCATCCAATGCCGTTTCTGCAGCGACACCTTGAGCAATTACCCGCTCTACAGGAATCTTTACCGAATCAAAACGTACTTCGTACAGCGGTTCACCGCCTACCGACTTGTGGCGGGACATGACAACACCCTCGCCAGCTGTGCTCACTGCAACCAGAGCCATAGCACCATCGGCCATTTTCACGTTAACCAATATTTCTTTAGCGGAGGCGGCATACGGCACAAGAATTTTCATTCCCGACATTGAGTACGCGCCGTCTATCTCCAACAAGGGAATTGCGGGGAACGTTCGCTCACTTCGCCCTGTGGGTTCCACCAAGGCAGCCGTAACAATGCTTCCGTCCACAATGTCTTTAATCAAGGCGGTAGTGACAGCAGTCGCGGGAACTTTTTGCAAAAGAGACGCCGCCAGACCAGCGCTGACAATCAACGGTGTGACCGCTGCAGCAGCACCGAGCTCTTCCGCAATAATGCACAGGTCTGCCACGCCTCGCGCACTACCACCAAAACTTTCTGGTACGGCAATACCGGTCCACCCCATGTCGACGATGGCATTCCAGACCTCGTTACTAAACCCGTCCGGCGATGCTTCTATTTCCCGAATCCGTTCCGGCACCAATTCTGATGTCGCAAAGCGGTTAGCGCCTTGCTGAATCATTTTCTGTACGTCATCAAACAGTAAATTCATAGCAAGCCCTACCGCGGCAATCCCAGACCGTGTTGTGCAATGATGTTGCGCTGGATCTCATTGCTGCCCGCGGCCACTACCATCGGCACGCTGTGCACCCAATTGCGATACGCTAATCCGCCCAACGGCGCGAAAGGGTCGCCCGCGAGCAACTGGCCTTGAGCACCCAATAACTTCAATGCAGCCTCGCTCGCGTAAATCGCAGTCTCCGTCGCATAAATCTTCGCAACGGCTGGATCAATCGGGTTGAGCTCTCCCCCTGCCTGATTTGAAATCAGGCGGTAGCACAACAGCCGACTGGCCCGAATCCGGGTTTGAACTTTCACCAGCTCAGCCCGGTCAGCAATATTATGTTGTGGGAACGCGCCGCCCTCGTCTTCGCTAAGGTAAGCGCTCAATTCACGCAGTGAACTCTGCATCCTGACGTGACCGGCAAAGGCTCCACGCTCCAACGACAGCGAGGCCATGATGAGTTGCCAGCCTTTGTTTAGGGTGCCCAATAGTCGATTATGCGGGACCGCGACGTTGTCAAAAAACACCTCATTGAATTCTACCGGCCCTCCCATCGAGTCGATGGGGCGCACCGTGATCCCCGGGGTGTTCATATCAACAATAAACAGCGACAACCCTTTGTGCCGTGGCGCATCCGGATCAGTGCGCGCTACCAGCAAGCAGTGATCAGCGAAGGTCGCATAGCTGGTCCAAATCTTTTGCCCATTAACGATAAAATTCTCGCCATCATCGACGGCGGTCGTTTTCGCAGACGCGAGATCCGAACCGCTATCCGGCTCTGAAAAACCCTGACACCAATACGCCTCACCACGCGCCATCGGCCCAAGAAATTCTTTCTTCTGCTCATCGGAGCCAGCCATCATCAAGGTCGGGCCGATGTAGTTAAGGTTCATATACTGCGAGCCGCGTGGCTCGCCTGCCGCCATCATCTCTTCGCGAACCACCATTTGTGTCCACGTATCGGCATCAGAGCCGCCAAATTCTTTCGGCCAAGCCATCGTCAGCCAGCCACGCTGGGCCAGCTTTTGGCAGAAGCTTTTACAGAAAGGGAATACCCGTTCGTCATTGGCAAACATATTGGTCCACCAATCGGGAAGCTCCTCCGCCAGAAACTCGCGAAGCTCGGATCTGAACGCTTCCGCATCAGCCGGAAAATCAAAATCCATACTATATCCCCCGATATCGCCTCTGATGGCGAAGGTGTCAGTCAAAAGTAACAGCCCGCTGTTGCCCGCCAATCCAACAAATGAGCTGCGTACATTCCATTTGTATTACTTTATAGTACACTTGTAAAGTGATTTGTTTGTTTGTTCAGCGCAAGGCGCTATCTAATTCCCCCTCGAATCAAGTCAGATATAGCAAGAGGTTTCTTTAACTTACTGAAATATTAAATTTTTATATGAGCAAAGCACGAAGGGCTTCTTCGCCAGGAGTAGCGATAATTGCGGAGTGAAAGATGTTTGATTTGAAGAGATGACGCCAGCAAATTGAGGACTAGTGTGCTTACGAGGCTTGTGTGAGATAGGCAGTAAATTCATCAATGAATGATGTGACACTCGTAGTTTTTGCACTGGATAGGGAAAGTGAGCTGCTGCTGCCCGGCCTTACTCTGACTTCGCCCCCTGCAAGTCGGTAAAACCGGTTTACTGCGTCATCCGCACGGCGAAAATCCGCACAAACATTTAGACACAGGTGACTGAGTATGACCTTTTTGCCCTGGAAGTTCGCCACTCGCTGCGCGGTACCCGCGACTTTGCGGCCATCCACAGCAAGGTCATACTTACCACGGCAATAGGCACCCTCAACTTCGCCAATGGTTGCGTTAATGCCCGCAGTTGTCAGAAAGGCGACCAAGGGATCTAAGCTGACATGGAAAGCGGCGCTTATATCTGCCGCTCGATCGGGATGTTCCTGATATATCCAGGAGATATTGAGAACGCCAGCAAGTTGTGCGACTGCCGTCCCGCCACTGTTGCGCTGCTCCACCGGCAGCCCTTCTCGGGCGAGCTGTGATGCCGCTGCATCAAATGCTGGCAAGCGGGAATCAGCCTTCGAAACGATTAGACAGTCAGGCACTTGCCAGAAACGCAGGCAATTGACTCCCGACCGCGCGACATCCTGCATCAAAGATTGATCGGTCGCGATTCCGTGCTGCGCTGTCTTGCAGGGGAAATCCACACTTATCCGAAATGACTTGCCATTACTCACTGCTATTTGCGTGCTTGTCCCTGAGCCGCACATACACCGTGCCTTTACACCAGTTCGGCGATGACATCCCCAAGACGAACTTCGTCATCAGGGGCCTTCAGGGTCTTCAACACACCGTCAGCCTCTGCCGTAATTTCATACTGGGCTTTATCGACCATGACTTCAGCAACGGCGTCTCCGCACTCTACCTCGTCACCATCGTCCAGCAACCAGGCGACCAACACAGCCTCCTTATCGTTTCCCTCCCACAGATCCTGGGGAATGACAATTTTACTCATAGGTCACTATACTCCTTATGCAGCTATTCGTCCGGTGGCGGTCGAACCGGTAAACGAAATTTTACGGATACCCGGGTGAGCAGTCATCTTGGCACCCAGATCATTCCTGTCAGCGAGCACATTGACCACGCCCGCGGGAAAAATAGACGCCATCAGTTCTCCCATTTTAAGCGCAGTCAGCGGGGTAGATGGTGCCGGCTTTATGACCACGGTGTTACCCGTTATTAACGCCATCGCCAACTTGAAAGAAAAAATTGCGACTGGAAAATTCCAGGGCACTATCGCCCCAACAACTCCTAACGGACGACGATAGAGGGTCGCCTTTTTATCCGGGTCATCAACAACGACCTTGGGTTTGAGTTCGAGATCAGCCAACGTTCGCAGAAATGCCTCTGCCAATTGCACCTCTCCCCTAGCCTCTTCAATGGGCTTGCCCTGCTCTTGAGTTAACAGGCTGGCAAAGGCTTCGGCATCCGCGTGCAAGCCATCAGCGAGCCGATGGATCAATTGTCTACGCTCACCGTAAGCTAGCGCCGACCACTCCGGGAATGCTTGCGCGGCTGCTTTAACCGCTTCATCCAATTGTGCTTCGGAGGCGACAGGGCACTGGTCGAGAAGTTCTTCCGTCGCCGGGTTAATAACATCTAAGGATGCCGCGCCAGCAACCAGCTGGCCATTGATGAGCAATTGGTAAGCCATGGATTGGTCTCTCCTATTATTCTATCCTGTCGGGTTTATAGCTATGCGATCGGCCTATTCTTCTTTTACGTAAGTCGCCAACGTTTGGTGGAAATGTCTAATGCGTGACTCAAAATAATCGGACAACTGGATTTTTCCGGTTCTAGAAGCCTCAAGCCCCTGTTGAATTAAGGGCAGATTGACCATGTCTTCGTCCAATATCGCCCCAACAGGACCCAAATGAGGTTCGCAGGGGTCATCATAATCCAGCTCTACACAGGATACAGAAGGTGGCTTATCTTCCCCGTAAGGCATCAAAAACATAATATCCATCGAGCACTTGTCGGGGGAACCTTCTGGTCGGAACCAGTAGGCTAGTGGGTAACCAAGTGTCGGCCACGGCATAAAGTTTGGAAACACGTTAAACCAGCAATAGTCGATCACATCAAAGCGACTGAGGTCACCAACGTCGGCACCGTGGTCTATAGCAATTTCTCAGCGCTGAGACGGTGCATGATGTCACGTGCGCTTTCATTCTCCGTCACCACCAAATCATCTCGCTCGCTGAATTCAGGCGTGTACATCTTTACAAAATGGTCGAGAGCAGCTTGCTGTTTCTCGATAGCGTTTGAAGCATCCGACGCAAGGACACCGGCAGAGCCAAGTCCGCGGCTAAAGGTAGCTTCCCCCGGAAAGACATCTGCACGGAATGTTTCGTAGGGCGCTGCTGGAATGATGGTATCAGGGTGAACCGCAGCCCCATGATAGCCTTCCATAAACGCTTCCTGTGCAACCTTCCAATTACAGCGGATGCGTTTTCTAACATGCACCGCCTTATAGCGCTTATCCAGACTCCATCCGCAGTCTTCCCACTGTTTTGACAAACCGCCCAAAAATGACTCTAGCGGCTCGGCATCGGGGTTAGGGTGCACAAAAATAAAACCCTGCCATACGTCTACCGCAAGTTCCGGCAAAGACAGCTCGTCTTTACATAATTGGGGGAAGTCCCAGGATTGCGGAATATTGCGGCACTGACCTTTGGTGTCCCAAGAATACCCGTGAAAACGACACGTCAGGTGTCTGCGGCTACCTTCCTTGTTACACAGTCGCATACCGCGATGTAGACAGGAGTTATAAAAGGCTTATAGTGAGCCATCTTCTTGACGAACGACAATCGCTGAAATACCAGCGTTATCGTAGAGCTTGATATCGCCGGCTTCGGGGATATCACCACCCCAGCAAACCACCTGCCAGACATTGCCCCACAATTCCGTACGTTCTCTCTCATGGTAGCTTTGGTCTGTATAGCGCGCCGTTGGGACCGATCGAACTACGATATCATCCACCACGGAATGTAACACGCTTGCCGGAGGCTTCTGCTCTTCATTGTCGTAGATTCGGGAAAAGTTTTCTACGATATCACTGGAAGATGCCAGGATATCCGAGCTCGACGATTTCGAAGCCATCTGCGACCTGCCCCTGTTTTATACCTTGGAATCAGTGGATTGGTACACATACTAAAGTGGCAGACCAGGTAACCGCATGTTCGCGACTGCACATTGAGTTGGTTGAGAATGCAACCTGCATCTAGAAACGACACCGGATTTAGGTCTGCTGTCTACACAGCATATAACCGGCACAGCACTGCGCGGGCCAGAGTCACTATAACGACAGACTGAGCCACACGCTCACTTTGAGCGGAATATGCAACCGCATCCAGCCTGCTTTCTGCGGTGCAATCAAAATATTTTCTAGTTTAATAACACAAAGGGGCAGAAGCCGTAGACCAAAGCTGGCACAATCTGCTGGACAACAACGTTCCGGGCAGTGTCGGTATTATGGCCTCGCTACTCTCTCAGA
>JBFKDP010000048.1:0-16859 GCA_041619575.1 Litorivivens sp. | reverse complement strand
ATATACAATACGCGCGCTTTCTGACCAGACCTCAGAAAACACCAGGGACGGAATTCATAATAAGTTGAGCGTGGCCATTAGAATGACGTGGAAAGATCGATTTATTCGATTTGCAGATCAACGTGTACCAGCAGAAATTCGCAACAATCCAGATACCTACCTGCGTGGCTATCTGCTGCTTGTTCTGATTCTCAGCTGCATGGCCTGCAGCCTGCTCGCGATTCCGCTCGGCGGCCACTTGCTGGGCTACACCTCGCGAGAATTCCAGATTGGCCTGGCAGTGGATAGTATCTGCTACGCTGGTTACGCCAGCGCCTACGTCATACTCACTCGACGCGGTAATTTCAGGCTTGCAGCCCATATCACCTTTGGCGTGCTGCTCGGCGTCAATCTCGCTGCAACACAGCTCACTGGCGGCTTTATCGCGTCCCCCGTACCGCAATTGACCCTCTTCACCCCTGTCTTTGCTTTCGTGCTCTTTGGCATGCGCGGCGGCTTGGTGTGGCTGTGCATCACAACACTACTGTGCCTAGCCTCCCTGACGCTGGCCCATCAAGAACTCTTTGCCGTACAACTGATTACCGATGAAGAACAGCGAGAATTCCTGAAAGCCCTGTTTTTCTTTCTCCTGATCGCCATGGGCACTACTGGCCTGGTATTTTACGATCTGATGTATCAGAACCTGCAGCGGCGATTGCAGGAAGAAAGGGACAGTTATGTGTATCAGGCCAACCACGACATGCTGACGGGCTTGGCCAATCGCTTTCAGTTTTTTAATTTTTTTGAGGACAAGCTCAGTCAGGCACAACGCTCAAAAAACAAGATGGCGTTAAGCTACATTGACCTCGATGGCTTTAAACCTGTAAATGACACCTACGGCCACCAGGTGGGTGACACCATACTGGAGGTAGTATCCCAGCGCCTGCAGTCGATTACGCGCGCGGGCGATATGGTTGCACGCTACGGCGGCGATGAATTTGTCCTGTTGCTACCAAATATTCAGGACGATGCCACTGTGGCTAAGATTATCAAGCGCCTTATTGAAACCATTCAGAAGCCGGTCGAGATTGATGGTATTCACCACCGCGTAACGGCAAGTGCCGGAATTGCGCTCTACCCCGGCGACGGACGCACCGTTAACACCCTGTGTCGCAACGCTGATATAGCTCTCTATAAGGCGAAAGAAAACAACAACACATTCTGTTTCTATCAGGACTGTGACGCGCCAACTTCAGAACTGCTTGGTATTTAAAGCACTCTTAGGTGCTGGCCGCCACACCGCACCGTTTAAAACTCTTCCAGCAAACGACCCTTGCCCGTTATCCGGTCATTGATACCGCAGGCTCGCAGTGCATGCCAAATCGTCGCCACATTGATTGGCAACAGCGGCTTCTCCAGCCAGTGTTCGAGCGTAGGAAATAAGTCCACGGTCGACAGATTGGTTCCACATTGAATTATCGCCTCAACGTCATCACCGTCAGCTTTTTTGACGGCATTCACTACGTCTTTGATTGGCGTTTCAGCAATCGAGGTTGCGGAAGCACAATTGAGCCCCACGACATGTTTAACCTCAAAACCAATCTCGTCAAAAAAGCGACGTACGTTGTCATCACCCACCGGCGGATAGGGTGTAATCACAGAGATTTTCTTTACACCAAAATTTGTCAGCGCGTCTCGGGTCGCGCCAGCACCCGTGGTCATACCCAGATCACCAATCTGATCCTGAATATTTTTTTCAAATTCGACATTGCCTTCCATACCACCCCAGAAAGTCTCAGCCGACATGCCGAGCATCAAGTGGGTTATCTGCGCTGTCATTACGTTTTCAATACCCGGCGCCATATCGTCGCGCATCAGGTCGAGGAAGCGCTCAAATACCGTATTCGCGTCATCACCGGTAGCACTTTGCTCATCGGCCCAATTGCGCAGGCGTATCAAAAATCTGGAGGGATGCCAGGTAACACCGTCAAGCGCAAATTTTTGCAGGTCGTACTCAACCCCGGTATTCGTTGAAGGAATCAAAACGCCTATGCGCGCACGTTTTGCAATCTGATAGTTTTCCATTGCTGCTACCACCTAGTTTAATGTTCTGAAAAAAGATCGCGTTTGTTGAAACCGGCTGTCATAAATCGCAGGAAAGCCTTACCACCCGTCAGCCAGGCCACTTTGGCTCCATCCTTGTTGGCAGCGAGAATGTTTTTGGCCAGCCAAGGGGTAACCGTCTCCACCTTGTCACCCAGAATGTTGAAAATCTTTTTGGCTTTCTGCCACTGCTCGCTCGTGGTGTCATAGTCACCCAGCAAGAGATCTGTCACCACAATGCCCGGGCTTAAAGTACAGATCTGAACGCCGCTGCCCGCTACATCTTTGCGCAGCGCTTTGCACAGATAGTTCACCGCGCGCTTACTGGCACCATAGGCGGCCATACCGGGCTGAACCGCGCCGTTGCTGCCAAAGCCTTCCATCTCCCAGAGCTGCCCGAATCCCTGCCGCTTCATACCGCTGATGGCTACCTTGCTGGCGAGCAGGGCCCCAGTCAGATTGGTGTTCACCAGCATGGCCAATTCTTCGGCGCTCTGTTCGTCCAGAGGTTTGCGGGGCAGGCTCATGCCCGCGTTATTAATCCACACGTCCACCGTGGAGAACTTCGCGACAGCCAAATCCCACAGCGCCTGCAACTGCTCGATATGGGTGATGTCACAGGCCGCTCCGGCCACGCGCTCCTCACCAAAAGTATCCGCAAGCAAGGCCAGCTGTTCATCCACCGCTACCTGGCTTCGACCACTGATGACAACCTTGCAGCCTAGTTCAAGAAAACTCTTTGCCAGACCCTGTCCGATTCCACGGGTACTGCCGGTGATAACGATGGTTTTCATAATGTCTACGCCCTGCCCAAATAAAGTCTGCACCCACACAAACGAGTGTCGCTGCACTGCAGAGCCTGCGACGCTGCCTCCTCAATGCGAAAGGCGCATGACGCAAGCCACTTTTGTGCTATTGTTATATCATTATATTTCATTGAATGCACCGAACAAACCAAAATCTTATTAAATCAGGCGCCGGCCCTAGCGCTGGAGCCGATCTGACTGGAGGTAATTTGAAAGACAGCAGTAGCGTAGTCGAAACATTGTGGCAAATGCGCGGTATCTGGCACGACAGAGTGGAACTCTTTAGGCTGGATGGCCAGCCCCTGAGCCAAGACGAGCTGGCCGGCAGCCCCGGGGCCAGTCCTTTTGAAAATCTGGTGTATATTGATTTTGACGGTCAACGCATGACACAAACCAATGTCACCTTTCGCGGCAGACCGATATCAGCAAAAACATTCAGCGGCAATATTGTCGACGGCGTATTGGTGTTTGACCCACTGGGTGAAGGCGCCTATACCAATATTGGCGTATCAGGCGGTCAGGACAGCTTGATATACAGCGCACAATCTCTGAATGACAGTTGCCTGCGATATTTTGAGCCCGATTTTATTCAACTGATTGGCAGCGATGAGCGCCTGCGAACCACCTTGCTCTATCGCGCAGGACATGCCGTGCGCAGCCTGCGTGCAGAGGGGGCACGATTATCGCCCGACTGCAAATCCCGTCACCCCTGGGACCCCCGAGGCACTGAGGGTCCGGTTCACGAGCAGGCAACAGAATCGTCGGTCTGGCGCTAGCAAAGCAACAGGACAAGGGTAGTTGTCACTACCCCAGGCCCCCAGCCAGATCTACGACAAGGCTTCGCGCTCGCCAATGGCCAGACTCGCAGCAGGCTGGACCAGAGGCACCTCTTCCATCACCCATTTCAGTTCCGGGTGGCTGCGACGCATGGGCGAGGGAATGGCAAAGGCTTTGCGGCCCTCATACTGCTTGACGGTATAAGAATCGATCTGCCAACCCTTTTCGATCAGACGACGACGAGCCGCACGGAAAGTACTCATAAACCGGTCATCTTGCACTGAGAGCTCATTGGCGAGATTTTCGGGCAGATAGTTGGGTGCGGCACGTTCGATAATTTCCGCATCTTCCCTAAACACCTTGCGCAGACGCTTGCGAGAACCCTTGTCGAACATGTCCTGCTTGAAGAAAGTCCGCAATTGGGTGGCGAAAGTCTTGGTCGTATGCTCATCAACCGGTGTATTACAGTCGAACATCAACAGCTGCATTTTCGCATTGAGGTTTATCTGTATACGAACGACATAACCGGACATGTGGTAACCCGGAATAGTCTCGGTTGGCTGACGGTCCTTGCGAATAAAGCGGCGCAGGCCCAGCTCGCCCTTTAACTGGGGCGGGTATTGAATATTCCACGACATCGCATTCATGTCGTCCTTTTCTACTTTCAGAATTTCATTTTCACCCGCGGTTTCAGGGTAACCAAACATGGGGTGAACAAAAGAGGCATGCGCGAGGTCTATGCCGTTTTCAATAACACGGGCCGCTTCAGCCTTCCAGACCCACTCGTCGGTAATTGCCTTCCAGTTCGGGTCGGTATATTCGGGGAACGGCGGAATACTGGGGCGCTCCTCCTCAGGCAGATCACCCAAGAACACCCAGATCATGCCGTAACGCTCCTCGGTGGGATAAGCGTCAATTCGAGCGCGGTCAGGTATTTTGAAGTCACGCCCTTCCGAGGGTATGTACATCACCTGCCCCTCACCACTAAATTGCCAGCCGTGGTAAGGACAAGCCACATTGCCATCTATACAACGACCACCTGACAGTGAACCACCCCGGTGGATGCACACATCGCTCAGGCAGTGGGCTACACCCTCGTCATCGCGAAACAGCACGAAGTTCTGTCCCAGCAACTTCACTCTGACAGGCTCATCCTTAAGCGTATTTGACCATTCGGCGACATACCACAGATTAATCAGCACCGCGCTTACCTCCGCACTTTTCGCTACTATTGAAGTTTAGGTGAACCGGGCGTTCAACACCGAGTCTTTCGGGCGGAATCTGCTCCAGAACCAATATATACCATTGTTATATCATTATGTCATAAAATAACCAATTGTCTATGATGATTATTGCGAAAGCTCACTATAGACAAATTCAGGTCCTTAGAGGCAGGTTAAAGCGACAAGCCTCGCGCAGGAGTTTGTCATCTCAGTGTTGCTCATAAGCGCGGCCTATTGTAGTATGACCTATCGTTATATCTTTATGTCTTTTGCAGTTTACTGATACAGGCGCCACCCATGACTCATATTACTAAATCCATTGATGAGCTGGTTGCAGAACAAGGCAACGTAGATCGTGAAGAAACCTTCAAGCAGCTCTGGGCAATTAATACCGAGCTGTTTGAAAAAGTAAAAGCCCGCTTCGAACTTAAGCAGGACCCCTGTTCAGTCGGCGATTACAGCGGCAAAGAGGGCGCATCTGGCTATCTCAGCGCCTGGACAGGCCCGGAAATCGACTGGTTGATATACAGCTGGACGGGCAATCCCAAAGCCTCATTCACCAATATGCATTTGACCATCAATCTTGGGCCTATGTATGACGTCCCCAACTTTGGTTTCGCCCTCGGCACCACGCCTGACCTGTTCTTCTATCAGGATTTTATGCCTCGCAAGGACCTTTGGACCAACCCGGACTACGCCGAGAAATACTACGACGGCCCAGCAAACGACACCTATATCGAATGGGAGCGCAGCGAGCTCTTCAAACACTTTATCAGCCGCCATATGTACACCCGGGTCGCACAATCACCCTGCAGCCTGGTCTACGGCGGGCCTGATTGCCCAGAGGGCATAGAAGAACTGCGCAAAGTTGCCCACGCGCAACTTGATCGCTGGCTTAGCTGGGTTGACGAGGCAACACCAATCGCACCCGAGCTGCGAGCAGCCCAGGCCGAAAGAGATTTGTTTATCCGCAAAACGATTACCGAAGGTGAGCCAGCCAATATTGTGGTGGAAAACCTGTTTGGCAAGGAACTCTCTGACGAACTGGTCGCCGCACTATGGGGACGTGATCGCAAATTGCCACGGCCTGAATAAGCATGGACGTACGCGCCTTCTTTACCAGCATCAAGGTGGCTTCAGCGGAGCCGCCTTACGACACGCTGTACAGTAAAATATACTATCCCGGTGAATACGGTGATACACCGGAAGAGCGCAATATGGGCTATATCCCGGCCCAAAAAGCATTAGCGCCCTTCCCTGTCGCCATACTGATGCCCGGCTCCAACTGCCCCCCCGAAAGCTACGCCTGGCTGGCACGATATCTGGCATCCAAAGGGATTGTGGCAATGGTGTACGGATGGATAAAGGAAGACATGCCGGGCTATGTGGCGCTCAGCCCCGGTTTCGACCTCAGCGCACTCATGCCTGACCACTATGGCAGCAAGCCGTCGGCCCCTGCCATTGCAGCCCTCCTGGAAGAACTTGAGCGCCAGCAGCAACACGGCGTGCTTGCCGGCCTGCTGGATTTAAACAAAGTTGTGCTCGGTGGTCATTCCGCCGGCGGCAATGCGTCACAGTTGAACACCCATGCCGAGTGGTTTCCCGGCGTGAAAGCTGGTTTCAGTTACGCCGCCCATTCCGGTGCGGCAACTGCCATCGGCTACCCCAAAGATACGCTCTTGCCCCTTCCGTCGAATCTGCCCTTTTTGATTATGGGGGGCACCCGAGATGGCGTTATAGCGGCGAGCAGCAATCGCTATGGCGATGAGGTCGACGCAAGCCCCACGCATCGTATCAAGCGAACCTTCGACGAGGCGATGTCCTGCGAGCGCAATGACAGCCACCTGTTGCTGGTCAAAGGCGCCAATCACTTTTGCTTTCTGGACCCGGACGACGGCACAACCGGCCGCCCTTTTCTCGACTGGCCCTGTGAAGGCTCCCCAGCCGAGATACGAGAGTTTTTGGCGCAAGTCATCTGCGAATTTATTTTAAGCAGCGTGAACGACGATACCGGCGCACGGCAAAATCTTGAAAAACTGATCGCAGGCAACCCCCAGTGGGTTGACGCATTTAAAACCAGGTAAACAAACTGAAGGATCCGCACATGAGCGACAAAAAGCCCAGCGAGTGGCAAAAAAGCATTACCGGTGAATGGCATGGCTACCCGGCCGTTTTTGCACCGGACGGCACCCATGTAGGCGTGAACAAGGTGACCCGCGCCAGCGAATTTAAAGATGGCCGCACAACCTATTGGATGGACACCAACTTTGATGCCACCGGGCCTCTGGGTAACCGCTTTGAATGCGGCCCCTTCGAGTTCGGTGTTATCGACTCAGACCAGGATCGCATCTATACCGGCCCCGACTTCTACGGCTCAGGCCGCCCCTTCGGACCACTGGTTGACTCCAACTACTTCTCGCCCGGCTGGAACACCAATCTGCGCACCATCAACCACGTTATTGCAGAGCGCGGTGTGCAGGTTTATTCCTCACAACTGTTTGAAGGCGATACCCTGGCTGCCGTTTTCAACGGCCTGTACGTACAGACACAGGATCACGACACCAATCCTGACACCCAGAAAATGGTCGCAGACTTTCTGGACAATGAAAAACGTATCGGCAAAAAAGTGTTTATGCTGCCGCAAAAGCATGCTGGCGTGTGGCGCGGAGAAATGGACGTATACAGTCCGCAGCAGGAAAAAGTGGGCGTCAATCAGGTTACGATTAACTACACACCCATCACTCTCAACCGCGCCCGCATGGACGTCAAAATTGAAGGTGTCATCAACCGTGAGTTTTCCTTCGAGCGCAGTCGCAATGAAAATCACCACCAGTACCACGGCCCGGACGTGTTCGGCAATGGCATGGCTTACGGCCGCTACCTCTACTCGGTACAGCACTTCCTTGGTGAAGCCTATAAGTACACCAGTCGCGACGTACTGATCGACGACAAGTTCAGCCTGTGCAGCATGTGGCAGTTCCACGAGTCCCACCACGAGAAATATATGACGTTTGGTGTATTGGATTGGGAACCGGGCGAGAACGTACTGAAGCCGATCTACATCGACTAATCAGTTAGTCCAAAGATAAGAAGACAGCCCCTTAGCCCCGGCTATTTATCAAACCTGCAGCTGTCGCCACCAAGACCCTCTTCGGAGGGTCTTTTTCGTTTAGGGTCAAAATCTATAAGTCTAGCGGCGGCAAAACAAAGCAGACCTCCACCCACCCGTCAAAACCCCATGCTCAGGAGCGTCATTCCGAGATCGCATCGTAAGCTATTGATTTATAGGGATAGGGGTATATGATCAGGGAAAATAATTGATTGGCAAATAGGGAGAGAATGAGTCTTCATTTGCCGGGCTCGCATGGATTGCGACTTACTCATCGCTTTGATTTTCCGTGTATTTTCTCTTCTGCAGTGTTGCCTTAATTTTGTTAAGGGGCCAACGTGATATATGGCCCAAATCCTTTGAATAAACTGTTACGTGCTAAGAGGAGTGAGTCTTTAAAAATCTAGCTGAAGCATTACAAAAACACCCCCTAGTTGTTCTGTGCATGTTCGTACTCACCTCATTCAGCACGTTGGTAACGATTGTGCTCGGCTGGGACCAATTTTATGAATCCTTTTTATCAAAGGAGATTCGTATTCCGATATGGTTTTCTCTCCTAATAGCGCTTGTCGTGGCAATATTATTCATCTTTAAGAAAGGTAAAGTCGCTCCAGCGAAGGAGCTTGAAACTGTAGAAGGTAAAGACTTTGGCGTTCAGCAAGTCGAAATGGACGGCAAGAAATTCGTAAATTGCACCTTTGATGGGGCTGAGTTGATATTCCGTGGCGTCAACGGATTTGGTTTAGAGAAAAATCATTTCAAAGTTCCCCCGAGGATATCTTTTCAAGACTGCGCTGGAAACACGCTTTCGATGATCAAGGCTCTTTATCAGGATGAGAATTTCAAGCCCTATATTGTACGTACGCTTGAACCAGGCACGTAACAAGAAAAGGCAGGGCGACGCCAAAAAGCGGCGCGCCTGCTTTTGGCGTTAGCGCCCTCTTGACCAAGGGTAATCCAATGGATTACCCTTGATGTCATGCAGACTATCGTAGAACTCCCCGAATTTCTTAAGCAAGCTCTAGGTCTTTTGAGTGAGGAAGAGAAAGTCAGTATTATCAATTACTTGGCATTCCACCCTCAATCTGGAGACCTTATGCAGGGAACCGGAGGGATTCGGAAGCTCAGGTGGTCTGCCCAAGGAAAAGGTAAAAGTGGTGGGGTTCGCGTAATTTACTACTACCACAATGGCACGATGCCGCTGTTCTTATTAACCGTATTCGGGAAAGGTGAGAAAGCGAACCTGAGCAAGTCAGAGCGAAATGAGCTTGCGAAATTCACCGCCCTTTTACGCAAACATTATGGTGGCAATGATGGCTAATGCATTTTCAAGTATTAAGCAGGGACTGACTGAAGCAATTGAGTTTTCCAAAGGAAAGCCAGGCAAAGCTGTTGTTCATGAATTTGGCCCTCTCGATGTAAAGAAAGTTCGAGCTAAAGTTGGTATGTCTCAAAACGAATTCGCTTCTGCGTTCGGCATCAGCGTAAGTACGCTTCGCCACTGGGAGCGTGGTGATCGCACCCCCCAAGGGCCAGCCCTAGTACTATTGAATGTCGTTGCCAAAGAACCTGAAATCGTGCTTCGTGCGCTTGCATCTTAGCGCCAACAAGAAAAGGCAGGGCGCCGCCAAAAAGCGGCGCGCGTGTTGGCGGCGTTGAGTATCGAGAAGATGCTGCACAGCCTTAAAGTCTGCTTGTTTTTCGCTGCCGTATTCGCGGCACTGTTTGCCGTTGTATCCACGGTATTTTATTTCGGTTATTGGTATCGCCTTGTAGCCGTTTCGTGCCTCGGTGCTTTTGTTGGTCTTGTGGCCGCACCGGTGTTTGAGCCAACGGCCTTTGCTCGGCCTAGGCTAGTTCAAGCTGTATCAGGCTTATGCGCTGGTCTATTCGCAGGTGTTGCGACGGGACTTTCGTTGGAGCTCGTACTGGCAGCAGGCGTGCTAGGGCTCTCAGTAGGTCTGTTGGCGCCAATCTGGGTTAAGCATATTCAAATACCCTAAAACGCATAACACAGCATTGTCGTCGCAGCACTAAGGCCCCGATGCGCCTTCACTTGAGGGTTATAGGGCTAGCAGCGAAAGCACGTTAGGCTAACCCCTAGGGACACGGCGCACCGGCATTCGCCCAGGCTTTTAGCTTATTCACAAAATCGGCATGCTCGTAAGGCGGCGTTGTGCGATTTCCGCCTGGCGTCCAGCCCCACAGCACCAGTGCATCAACTTCCATATGGTGAACCAGGTCCGGCACACTGCGATTTCCATTTTTGCTGGTATCTTTCAGCGCCAGGCAAAGCTCGCGATCATCCAGCCCTTCCCAACCCATGCTAAGCGGCGCAAGGTGCCAGTGAGGTGCGCCCGGCACTTTACCATCGGCAACATTTTTGTCCTGATGGCAGGCGCTGCAGCGCAAGGTTGGCGCCCCGAAACCGTCAGTTCCTCGCATTACCAACTGCGTGTGCCGACGGCGACTGTCAGTCTGACGAGGGAAATCCGTAACCGTGTGACAATTCATGCATCGCGGGTGCCGAAGGACCTCAGCGATGGGTGTAAACAGCTCTTGCGAAAAGGCAAACGCAGGCAGAAGCAGCGCTAACAGCAGTAACAAAATTCTCACGCGCAGCCCCCTATTCAAATGTAATTGAGTCGTATTTGCTGAATGGCAGCGAGTTATATACCTCGCCAGTAGCGGCAAACAACGCATTGGCCAGTGCCGGTGCAACGCAGGGCACGCCAAGTTCGCCCACTCCGCCGGGGTGCTCCGAGCTGGGCAGCAGCACGGTTTCGATCTTCGGGGTTTGATACATGCGCAGCACGCGGTAGTCGTGGTAGTTACTCTGCTGTACCACCCCGTCTTCCAAGGTAATTTCACCAAACAGCGCTGTCGACAGTGCAAATACGATACCGGATTCGATTTGTGCTTCTACCAGATCAGGGTTTACGGCAGTACCGCAATCCACTGCGCTGACCACCCGTTGCAGCTGGACTTTTTTGCTGCTTATCGTCAGCTCGACTACCTGCGCAATAACGCTATCGTAGGATGCGAACAGCGCAACACCGCGATGGACACCGTCGTTGAGACCTGGCGACCAGCCCGCGGCATTGGCGGCAGCGTTCAATACCGCCAGATGGCGCGGTTTGGATTGCAGCAATTCACGGCGCATTGTTAGCGGATGCTTGCCGGCCATACTGGCCAAGCGGTCAAAAAAGGTTTCTACGGCGTAAATATTGGTGGCGTTGGCCACCGAGCGCACCCACAACACGGGCACGCGATTAATGATGGCATGCGTATCTACTCTGACATTGGGAATATCATAGGGCAGCTCTATCGCCCCCTGAGCTGTCTGCACCTCTTCCGTCACCAGATTGGTCGCCGCTTCCACCAGCGGGCTAATCAGCAAGGTCTGGCTGGCTACCCGGTGGGTCCAGCTGACGATATTGCCTTGCCCGTCCAGCGCGGCACTGAGACGGCAAGCCGTGTAAGGTCGGTAGTAGCCGCCGCGGATATCATCCTCGCGGGTCCACACCACTTTCAGGGGTTGGCCAACGGCGCGGGCCACATGAGCGGCTTCCTGAATATAGTCAAACCCCAAACAGGCGCGGCGACCAAATCCCCCCCCGGAAAGCAGGTTGTTAAAGGTGACCTGATCGGGAAGCAAGCCGAGAATGGTCGCTGCAACCAGTTTATCCATATCCGGCCACTGACTGCCGCACCAAATTTCGCAACTGCTGCCGGTGTAATTAATCGTGACATTCAGCGGTTCCATCGGCGCGTGAGCAAGATAGGGAAAATGAAAATCGTCTGTCAGGGTCTGCGCGGCGGACAACTGGGCAAGTTCCACCAGTCCGTCGTTGCGCATGATCAAGCCCGGCAATGCATTGCGCGTATTAAATTCATCTTCCAGGTCTGCGCTTGAGAGTGTTTCCCCCAGTTGCGTCAGCCACTGGGCCTGCAAAACTTTGCGGCCTTGTTCAGCGGACCAGAAGTCCTTGGCGGCAACCGCGATCCCTGACGGTACACGGTAGACACCAACGACGCCGTCCACAGCCAGCGTCGCAGTATCGTCAAAATCCTGCAAAGGCGCGCCAAACACCGGCGGCCGGACCACCATGACGGTGAGCATATCCGGAATCTTGAAATCAAAGCCGTAGGTCAATGAACCGTCGGCCTTTTCCTCCGCATCAAGTCGCTGTTTTGATTGGCCGATAATTCGGAAAGTAGCGGGGTCTTTCAGGGTCGGAAACAAAGGCGGCGAGATGGCCGCCGCCGCTTCAGCGAGTTCGCCATAGCTGAGCCGCGCACCGGAGGTATCGTGAATCACATAGCTGTCTTGAGTGCGCAAACTATCTACCGGGACATTCAGCCGCTCGCTGGCAGCCTCCAGTAACATTTCCCTAACAGCTGCACCGGCTTGCCGCTGTGAAGTGTAATAGCCTCTAACGGTTGTACTGGCAGCGGTAATTTGCAGCCCGGCCTGATCCAGTGCGCCCAAACCGCCCTCGGCCTGCCAGAAGGGGTTGCCATAGGTAATGGCTGACGCGGGTGACTGCTCCCAGCTAACACGCGACCAGTCGGCATCAAGCTCTTCGGCAACAATCATCGGCACCGAGGTCATGGTGCCCTGCCCGATTTCTGCCGCCCCTACAATAACTGTCACATAATTGTCGGCACTGATGCGGATAAAGGCATTGGGTGTCCAGCGTTCTGCATTGGGATCTGGCCCCGGATCGGCTCCGCCGTCATTCCCCCCGACTGGCCCAGCGCCGCGGGAAGAACTTGAACTGCCGGACCATTTACAGGCCACCAATAAACCACCACCGGCAATAACACCAGCGCGCAGTAGTGTTCTACGTCGTAAGGGTTTAGCGCCGCTCATTGAAATGCTCCTGCGGCAATTTCATGCACGGCTTTGCGAATTCTCGGATACATGCCACAGCGGCAGATGTTGCCAGACAAGGCCTCATCAATATCCCGGTCTGTGGGTGTCGGTATGGCACGCAGCAGCGCCACAACAGCCATAATCTGGCCAGACTGGCAGTAACCACACTGAGGTACATTCAGGCTTGCCCAGGCCCGCTGCACCTGCTGCCCGAGACTGGTATCACCAACGCTTTCAATAGTCTGAACCTCTTGATCCGCCACAGCTTCTACGGGCGTTACGCAAGCGCGGGTGGGCTGGCCGTTGACATGCACCGTGCAGGCGCCGCACTGGGCCCGGCCGCAGCCATACTTCGAACCGGTCAGGTCGAGTTCATCCCTGAGCACCCAGAGCAGCGGCTTTTCGCCATCGACGAGGGGTTGAACTACAGTGCCATTGACACGGAACGGGATGGAACGGATTGCCATAAAACTCTCACCTTGAATGCAACCCCGCTATGCTAGCGGCAGATGAGCCATGTTGCCAGTGGATACATCACAGAATGCCCTGGTCTTTGCGATAGCCGGTATGACGCAGTCAACATCGACGTGCCGAAGCGATTTTGTCCTGAGAGTACGAAATCAGACTGCAGGGTAATGCGCCGGCGCTGAAGCGCCGGCGGCGAGAGATTTAGCGTGGTTGCATACGAATGGCGCCATCCAGACGGATGCACTCACCGTTCATGTATTCGTTTTCTGCAATCATGACCGATACATGGGCAATTTCTTCCGGGCGCCCCAGACGCTTGGGATTCACAACACTGCTCTCCAGCGACTTGTAGGCCTCTTCCGGCAGCATTTCAAACAGCGGGGTATGAATCAGGCCGGGAACAATCGTGTTAACGCGAATGCCGTAGGAAGCCAGGTCACGTGCCATTGGCAAGGTCATACCGACAACTCCGCCTTTTGAAGCGCTGTAAGCCACCTGGCCAACCTGTCCTTCGTAGGCAGCAACCGAGGCCGTATTGATGATCACACCACGTGCGTTAGCACCGTCATAGGGCTCATTTTTAGCAATCTGCTCAGCGGCCAGACGGGCCACGTTGAAGGTACCGATCAAATTAACCTCTATCACCATCTTGTAGGAATCGAGGGGAAAAGGACCGTTTTTGCTCAGTGTTTTAGCCGCGTTGCCAATTCCTGCGTAGTTGTTACAGATATGGATCGCGCCGAATTTGGCCATAACGCCATCGATGGCGGCCTTCACGGATTCTTCATCCGCAACATTCACTTTGAAAAAGGCGACCTTGTCGGCACCGACTTCACCAATGATGTTATTAGCGCGCTCTTCATTGAGGTCAAAAATAGCAACCTTGGCGCCCTTGTCGGCGTAGGCCCGAACTGTGGCTTCGCCCAGACCGGATGCACCACCGGTCACAATTGCAATTTTATCCTTCAGATCCATAACCTGCTCCTGTTCATTGTTCTGATAAGTATGACCTTGACCAATTTGCCAGCTCGAAAGCCAAGGGGATTTTTGGGTTGCCATAGCATCCGCTCAGGGCACCATTGCAACAATGACGACCGATGACATACGATAGACATTTTGTTACAAGAAGAAGCAGCTTCTGCTACCCTCCAAAGATAATAACAATCGCGGCGAATACAGGGCCGCAAGCGGAGAAATATACCCGTGAACAGCCGTACGATTTCGGTGTGCTTTGTACAGGCCATGCTCGAACATTTCGATGCGCCTCACTGCAGCCGCGAAGAACTGATGATTCAGGCTGGAATCTCCCCCAGCGCCGTCAAGGAGGGGAAAACCCGCATAACGCCGGCGCAGTTTTCACAATTAAGCCGACTGGCAATGCGCGCCAGCAACGACGAATCCTGTGGCCACAACCCGCGCAAAAGCAAAATCGGCACCTTCAAGGTAATGGCCCAATATGTGGCAGAGGCCAAAGACCTGCGCACCGCGCTCGAACGCAATATCGCCTTCTTCAGTCTCTTTGAAATCGGCCACGACCTGCATTGCGAAATTGACGGAAAATTTGTTCGCTACCAGATGTTGCCCGATCCGGATTACCCGCAGTCACCCTGGGTATTTGAGCAGCATCTGATGCTTACCCACCGTTTTCTCAGCTGGCTGGTCGGCACTCCGATTCCGCTGATAGCCGTGAACTGCCACTACCCGCCCCCTTCGCACCGGGACGAGTACCACTATCTGTTTTTTTGCCCTACGCGCTTTGATGGCCATGTTAGCGAGCTGGTATTTGAGCAGCGCGTACTTGACCTGCCCATTATCAAAACAGCGGAAGAGCTGGACAGCCTGACCAGGCAAATGCCCTATAACCTGCTATTTATGCCGACGCGCCAGAAAAGTTACACAGAACAGATTCGGCGCTATATCAAAAAGTCCCTGCCGAAGAACCCCAGCTACGAACAGATTGCCACATCACTGGGCCTGACACCCCAGACCCTGAGGCGCAGGCTTCGGGATGAAGGCTGCGACTATCGGCAAATTCGCAATGAATTGCTACGGGATACCGCCATTGAGCTCCTGCAACAAACCGAGCACAGCGTGCAGGAGATTTCCTATCAACTCGGCTTCTCGGAGCCCAGCGCCTTTATTCGCTCCTTCCGCAACTGGACAGGTGTTCCACCTAACCACTATCGCAAGCAGCAAGAAGCGCACTCAATTACGGACTAAGCGCTGCTACCAGTCTGGATCAAGCTCGGCCGCCAATACGCTCCTGATGGCTTCCGGAATAGGCGATGGCCGCCGCGTTGCGTCATCGACAAACACGAGCACGGCCGTTGCCTTAACCGTGTGTTTTTCGTTTTGATACATGCGACAAGCTACGGTAAAGGAGCTGTTCCCAATTCGGGTGACCGCAAGGTCCATACTCACATCAGAACCAAAAAAACTTTCATTGAGGTAGTCGAGTGTCTGGGTGGCCATCACCCAGCTGGGCGCACTACCCAGAGACTGCCGCAGCATCTCGTCGACATACTCCACCCGACCCGCTTCGAACCAGACGGCAATTGCCGTGTTGTTGATATGGCCGAGGGCGTCGGTCTCGCTGAAACGGGGACGAAGACTGATCGTTTTCACACAAAACACTCCACTGCGTGTGTTGGGGAAGGGGAAAATACCGGCTTTTACGCCTGATAGCCATTCCGGAAATGCCGTAATACATCTATTTTGTAAAAGCTTCTTCGATGAAAAGACTAGCCAACCGTCTTGAGCAGCAAGCGATAGCGGCCCGGTGCCTGCCCGTACCAACGTTTGAAGGCTTTCTGAAAGGCACTTTGGTCACTGAAGCCCAACTCCGCTGAAATATCCGGCAGACCCAGAGCGGAATCTGCGATCAGGCGAATCGAACGTTCACGGCGAGCATCATCGACCATCAATTTAAAGTTGGTCCGGGTGTTGTTCAGACGTCGTTGAAGGGTACGCGGGCTCAGGCGCAAACTTTCGGCAACCTCTTCGAGCCTTGGTACGCCCCCGGCAAGCTTGTTCATAATGCATTCTTTCACGTCGCGAATAATTCTGTCTTCGAATTGAAGCTTGGCCAATTCTGCCTGAGCAGCCTGCTCCAGTGAGGCGTGAATGGCTGAATGAGGAAACCGGGTCGGACGATCAAGAAAGTGCCGATCGATCTCGACCGCATTGGCATGGCTGTTGTAGTGCACTGGCGCTTCGATGATGCCCTCAAGCTCCCCCCTGTCATGCGGGCCTGCATGGGTAAAATGAATTTCGCGCTTTGAGCACCAACGATCCAGCATGGGTTTGTTCACTCGGTACCAATTAGCGAAGAAAAACTCCACCACCTGCCGCGACGGTAGCTGGCGCGGCGGTAACACCCAGGTGAGCAGGGCGGTGTCTTGCCCACTCCCCTGCTCACTCAAGACAAGGTCACCGTGATCAATCAGCAAGCGCGAGTAGTTTACGACCGCATTCACAGCTTCACGGTTGCTTGATGCACTCATCCCCAGATAATT